>JAISJX010000305.1 GCA_031261145.1 Tannerella sp. | reverse complement strand
GACGATCACTTCCGTGCGGAAAATCTGGCAGCGGACAGGGCCTATTTAGACCAACTGAAGTCGTTCCTCGCCAAACTTCTTCCCCGCATGGGCGGCGAAACGAAGGATTTTTATGCCGTCAGCCTGGCTCATCTTTCGCTCTTGCAGGAGAATGCGCCGGATGCCCGCAAGTATCTGGCGATGGTGTCCGAAAAAGCAAATCCGACGATTCGTTTGCAACAAAAATTAGAAACCGTATGGCTGGCGATTAAAACGCAGGACATACAGTCGAAGTCGTTCCAGGAGACGTTTCCGGAAAATATCGCCGATTTGGAGCGGATTTCCGAACCCGGTTACGATAACTGCCAGATGCTCTATACGCTCACCTTGTCGCTGGCCAACGAGTATCACAAAAAGAATGAGCGCGTATATGCCAATCTGTTGCAATTGAAATCAAACGACTATCGTTCCCGTTCAAACGATGCGGAGGACGACGAAGATTATGGGTATAAGGTGTCTTATCAGGAATATGCTTATCCGTCAATCGCTTATTTTGAGTTCAATTCGACGGTTGCCGATGTCGATAGGCTGATAACGCTGTTGCAGAAGAAAAACCGGACGGCATTTGAAACCTATTTGCTTGACCAGCCGCTGGCTTCGGTCGATGTTTACAGGGATTTGAAGGGCACGCTTGCTTTCCGCAACAATGATTTGCAGACGGCTTACGAAACGTTTGCGTCCATGCCCGGAGATTTCTGGCAGAGCCGGAACGGCCTCTCGTCTGCCGATTACCTGAACGAAGACCCGTTTGTCCCCAAAGGGTTGGGAAAAGACCTTGACCGGGAGTTCGACTACAAGTTCAATAAGGCCGAGTTTGTAAAACAGCTTATTCACCTGCAAAAGCAGGCGGAAACCGATAAAAAAGCGGATTCTTACATTCAATTAGGCAATGCGTATTTCAACACGTCCTACTTTGGCAATGCGTGGATGATGACCCGCTACGGCTGGTCGGTCTCCGACCTGTATTACACCAAAACCGACTGTCTGCCCCAATGGATGCGCGATTACATGACCTCCGCCATCGCCCGCACCTGTTTCGAGAAAGCGCTTGCCGCATCGCCCACCGACGAACAGCGGGCCTACGCCTCCGTAATGCTCTATATGATACACAAAAACCGCTATGAGTACCTGTCCGCAGATTCGGATAAAAAAGCCGCCGTTATGTATGGAAACAGGTTTGCGACACAGTATGGTAATACGAAGACATACAGGATGTATGAATGTCCGGGGATCCGGTATTTTCTGGGTATGGTAAAATAAAAAGATACTGTCTGAACTGCGATTTAGTGGATTCGTATTGTTTCACCGGCCAATGACGTTACCAATCTTAATAAGCGGCTTTAGTACGAGCGTAGTTTTTTTACTCAATCACGTATAACTTCACAGCAATTGCTAAAATTGATATCAATACTATCAGTATTCCTATAAAGTAAATGAGGGTCAACCAGAAGATTTTCCAGGCCAAAGTCCATAATTTGGGATGGTAAAAAACATACGCGGCTATCGTGAAATACAAAAAAGGAACAGCCAGAGTGAGCCAGCCGGATGAATAGAATGGCGGAATATGTGGAATTAAACTTGTTAACATCAGAATCGTATAGAACAAAAACAGGAAAGAGTGAAAATGGATTGCAAAGGTAAGATGATCCACATACGCCCGTTGATGTTTACGAAAGAATACGCATAATAGAAGCGCAAAGAATGGCATCAGGAGAAAAACAATGTAAGGGGAATAGGTTGAAAAATAGCTCAATAAATTCATCCCATCTATATGATCAAAAAGCTCATTCGTATTGTCCGAATCTCCGTTTATCTCCACTGTTGATGCGATTTTCTTTGTACCGGCGTTTTTTTCTACCGGGCGTTTATCAGTTGTTTTTTTCTTGTTTATAATAGTTAAAATATCATCAACACTGGATGACGTTTTTTTGATATTGAGATTCTTGACGACTTCTTTTGCCATTTCTTTTTTCTTCGTTCCGATGTGCTGGCTTAGTTGGATGGTTAATACGGCAATAAAGAGAATCGAAGCAACCCAGAACAGTTTGGAGGGATGAACGTAACGGACAATTCGTCCTCCCGTATATTCAGCGGACAGTTTGCCGGGGTAAAAAAACAGGTATTTGAGCGTAACTAAAAGTTTATTATCTAAATTGAATACATTTATGAAAGCGTTTACAATCAAATCCTTTACCGTCCGGTATGAACCGGCAAACAGGTCTTGCCCGCAATTATGGCAATAGCGGGAGTGCAGTTCTGTTCCGCAATTCCGACAAACGGCGTGAACCGGAGCGTATTTACGTTTTATGCTCTTCATAAGAGCTAAAATTCCTGCGTATTCAAATCCTTATCCACTAATAATCCGTCTGTTATTTTCAAATCGAATTTCACTTTGTTTTTGGCTTTCAGTTTGATAATAAACAGGTCAAGCGTCCCTTCGAGATATTCTTTTTCTCCCACATTGACGAAAGTCGGATACAGGGCTGTTTGTCCGCCGGTATGCAGGCGGTTGTTTGTCAGATTCTCCATCGCTTTGGTATTGAGCGGTTCTATGCCGACAAATTCGTAATCCTGAGGATTGTAAGGCAGGGCGAAACTGAACGCATTGACGGAATGAAGGTTTATCCCTTTGACCCGGACTTCGATGAGTTCATCTTTGTCGCAGGTCTGTTGGGAGACGCTAAGTTCCATTTTCCCATTTGTTTTTTCGATTCTCCGCCGGCCGGCTCCATCTCCGAGCTGGGTGGCTACGACTGAAATATCGTAAGCGTCAATCAGGCCGTTTTGGTTAATATCGCCTTTGCTGATGTGGCCTTCAAAATCGGCGTCTCCCTGTCGCAATCCGGTATAATTGATGTAGGCTGTGAAATCGTTACGATCTACTAACCGGTCGTGGTTGATGTCGCCGGGCAGATAGCTGTCCGTGCCGGGCGCTCTGAATACGTACAGTTCGCGACCGGAACCGAAGCCCCCGGCGCCTTTTGTGACGGTTATCCTGACATACCGGGCGGCCGGTTGTCCGGCAAAAGTAAATTCTTTGGCATCGTCGTTTTTGAGCCATTCAAACGAACCGGCTTCCGTCCATTTTTCGCGGTCGTTGCTGTAGGCTACGCTTCCCTGCAACAATGTGCCGTTTCCGCTTCCGAGGCGGGGCAGATACTGAATCTTATCCAAATGGTTGATGGTTCTCAGATTCATCATGATGTCGAACGAGGTGTAGGTGGTATCCCATCGGGTGTGCCACATATTGCTTTCGTCGAAGTCGAAAAGGTATCTCACGGCATAGCCGGTTTGATGGATGGATGTAGTGGTTCCGTTGATTCCCCGGATGGCAAATTCTAAGGGGTCGGAAGCGGTGGCGCCGCTGAACGTTGTCCAATCGGAATATCCGTCTTTGTTCCCGGCGCGGAGTTGAAATGAATAGGCGGTTTCGGCATTCAGGTTTTCAAAGAGTAATTCGGTGTCTTTGATGGTGGTATAGCGCATCCCGTCCAAGTCGATTTCGTAAAAATCGGCGTTCTCGACCTTGTCCCATGCAGGTTTCAGGGTGTAGGCTTTGGCGTCGCCGGCGCTGATTTGCACGTTCTTCGGGGCGGTTAGAGCGCCGGAGGTGTTGCGTATTTTATCGGCTGAGTTGAAAACGAATCCTTCGATGCTGACCGTTGTCTTAGCCAGACGGATGTCTGTGGGGGCTAATTTTACTGAAAGTTGCGGGTTTTTGGGGTTGATTTCGTTTTCAAACAAGCTTCCTTTGGTTACAAATGAAATAATGTCGGGGGTTGTATCGTAGAAGAATACATTTTCTTTATCCCGAAATTCGGCAGTCGAATGGACTTCGGTCAATGCCACTTGTTTGTTTCCTGTTTTGGCGGATACTTTCCTGGGTTTTGCGGTTACGTTGATTCTTAATTCGGTCGCTTTTTCGGGGACAAATCCGGTGAAATCGCCTTGCGTGGGATGGATGGTTACGGTGACTGTGTTTTTTGCATCCACATCGGATTCAATAAGGGTTGTAGCGCATCTGTTCAAGCGGTATTCTTCGGAAATCCCGTCATCGTCATACTCGGTAAATTCACTGTGCTTATAAGGATAAATATCGTAGGTACGGATGTTTTTATTGATTTCGGAAACGTTATTGTTCGTATTAGTCATGGGGATAATCGCTCCAGCTTTCACAAATACGGGCAGTTTCCATAGCGGCGCTGCAAAGTTGTTAATGATGAAGTTACCTTTGTATGTATCGCCGGTGAAATAGTCTATCCAGTCGCCTTCGGGCAAGTAAATCCCGTTGCGGATGTCGTTGCCCTGTTCGTCGGATTTGGTGGTCCGGTAAATGGGTGCAACTAAGAAGTTCGGCCCGTACAAAAACTGGTATTGGGTCGCTTTTCCGAGGGTAAAAGGATTTGGGTATTCCAAAAACATAGCCCGGATCATGGGCAGCCCGTCCATGGCTTCTCTGGCAATGCTGTATGTATAAGGCATTAGCGCGGATTTCAGTTTCAAATACCAGCGGTTGATACTCGTAGCCGGTTCGCCTAAGGCGTGCGGGTATTTTTCGTTGTAGCCCCAGCCGTCCATATTTAATTGCATGGGACTAAAAGTTTTCCATTGAAAATCCCGCGTATTGATAACCGGGTTTTTGCCGCCGTAAATGCCATCCATGTCGGATGTGATATTGGGCTGTCCCGACAGTCCCGAACCAATGTAAGTCGGGATGTGGAAACGGATGTATTCCCACAAACCGCCGGTTTGGTCGCCAGTCCAGACTCCGGCATAACGTTGTGTACCCGCCCAACCGTCCAGGGAGATGATAAAGGGGCGGCTGTTATTGCCATAGTAGGTCATAATGCCGGCGACATCGGCGATGCCGTTCAGTCCGAACGAATAGCCGCGGCCTACCCAGGCGACGTCTGTTTTCAGTACGCGCACTCCGGCGTCCCGGACTTCCTTGATAATATCCCGCTGTAACAGGGCGCTTATCTCCGGTTTCGGATGCAGATCGGATTGCGTCCATAAACCGATTTCCACGCCATTCTGATGGGCGTAACCGGCTAAATCTTTCAGGTTCTGAATATTCCCGTCCAAGGTTTCCGTTTGTCCGTAACCTGCGCCGTAACCGTCATTGGGCAAAATCCAGCCAAAGGGCATATCGTTGTTTTTGTAGCGGTCGATGACGGCGCGGGCTGAAAACTGATAGTTATTTTTCTCTCCGTTCAGCGATTCCTTCGTACCGACGTTGTCTTTTTGGCTTTCTTTGTAGCGTTTGCCGTCTTCAAACAGAATGCCGGTCGTGTCTTCGGCCCAATAGTCCCGGTTGTAAGCATTCAGGTGACCTTGATAGAATCCGAATTTGGGCAGTAGAACCGGATTTCCGGTCAGTTGATAAAAGTCGTTTAAAAGGGCTGCCGCTCCGTCGTTAATCATAAAAAAGACGTCCATATAGCCGGTTGTATGAAGGATTTTCACTAAACCTTTTTCGGATGCCCCGAAGTCGTAGCGTCCTTTTTTGAACGTGTGCCACATCAGGGCGTATCCGCTGGTTGACCAATAAAAAGGGGTAGGGGAGGCCACTCCGCCGTCAGTCCAACTATTCTGGTTTTCAATGGCAATCACTTTGCCTTTGTGGGAAAAACGCCCGTTCTGAACGCCGCCGCCATAAAAATATTCCTGTGGATTTTCTTTGAGCGTCAAAGTCGCTTTTCCCTGTTCAAAAAGAATGGGGGCCGCTTCTTCCAATGCGATGATATTCGTCTCCAAATTAATCACTTTCAGAAGCGTTGTTCTCTTATCCAACTGAATAAGAACCTTTCCGGTTGTGATGGAAATGAAGTCGTTATCGTCGTTCAAATCTAATTTTGAGACGGAGGCTCTGGGGGCATCGACTAAGATTTTCGCTTCCGGTTTTGCTTCGGGATCTCGTATGATTCCGCCCGAATTATCTTGGAAAATCCGGAATATATTTTCACCGTAGAAGTCGATGGTCATCCGCTGATTGTCGGAAAGCAACACATCTATCGTGGTTGGGTTAATCTTTTCTGCACGAATGA
>JAISJX010000298.1 GCA_031261145.1 Tannerella sp. | reverse complement strand
GAATCGTTTGTTTGACCGACAGGGAAGCCATCGGATTATTGTCCGCCGGTTTGTCTTTTTCCGTCAATGTCCCATCGGCGCTGAAATCGTCCCAATAATCAAGAACCGCATTGGCCCACGAGTTGGGAGACGATGAGGTGCGGTATGTCACGCCTTCATGCGCATTAGTCGTCAATGCAATCGTACCCCAGGCGGCATCGCTCTTTTCCACGTTCTCCGAATACATGTAAATACCCCGTATGTCAGCGTTTTCGCGATACACATTTTTATTCTCTTTTGCCCCGACCGGAATAAAATCACCCTTCCAGTCCACGGTAGAACGTGAACCGTCCTGTCCGACAAAATTACGCAGGTTTCCGCATACCGCAACTTCAAGCGGTGCATCCGACTGATTTTCCACCTCGTAGGTAAGAATGGCAACCGGGATACCACTGGCATCCGCATCGCCGGGTATCAGCGGATTAAATCCCTTGACCCGCACTTTCACCGGCATACGTTTATCCGAAAGCGTCACCTGCCCAAACGGGTATGCGGCATCGAATGAGGCGTTTTCAAAACGCGGTATGCCGTGATGATTCACCGGACGGCCTTCATAATGCAGATATTCAGACGGATGAATCGGCCCGATTAACCCGCTTGTGACAGCCGGCGCACCGGAGGGCTTCACCCAAATGGCAAAAAACGGAGCGTCATTGCCGGTCGTAACGGTACTATAACCTACATACGGTTTGTTTTGTATTTCCCAGTCGCGCAACTCGCCACGACCGCCCAAACCGACCACACCGGTGCCAATCCCGCCGAGAGGCAGGGAAATATTGTAGAGGTGATCGCGGTCATAATGCTTCAATACAGGCCATTCGGCAGGCGACCATTGCGCAGAAAGCATTCCGCTAAAGCAAAACAAAAAACCGGCAGCAAAGAGTTTTTTCATAACAACTTATTCAATCGTTAATTCAATCGTTTTCAAAGCCGTATCAGCCGAAGAACCACCATATAAAATCTGATATTTTCCGGGGCGGACTTCCATCTTTTGCAACGCATCGTTGAACGACCAGAATGATTTCGACGGAAGTTCTATACTGACCTGTTGCGTTTTAGCCGCCTTCACACTCACCCGTTTAAATGATTTCAGGGCTTTGATGGGGCCTTCCGGATCGTTCGGGTTTTTGATATAAACCTGCGCCACTTCGTCGCCGTCCGATTTTCCCGTATTGACCACGTCGAATGTCAAGGTAACGGGTTGGTCTTTACCGATTTTACTTTTCGACAATTTAGCGTTACGATAATCGAATGTGGTGTAACTCAGGCCATAACCAAACGGATAAAGCGGTGTTTCAGTCATATAGCGATATGTATGCCCTTTCATGTTATAATCCAGAAAATCAGGAAGCTGATCTATTGACTTATAGAATGTTATCGGTAAGCGTCCCGAAGGATTGTAATCGCCGAAAAGAACATCGGCAACGGCTGTTCCGGCTTCCTGCCCTCCATACCAGGCATTCAGGATCGCATCTACATTCTCATTTTCCCAATTCAGGGCGATAGCGCTTCCGGCGCACAGCACATAAATAACAGGTTTTCCGGTAGCTTTCAGAGCCTTAACCACATCCCGCTGTATTTTTGGTATTTCGATATTGGTACGGTCGCCTTTTTTGAAACCGTCGATTTCAATCTGCATCTCTTCGCCTTCCAACCGGGGAGATATACCGCCCACAAAGACAATGACATCGGCCTCTTTCACCTTGTCGGCTAAGGCTTTCGGATTTATTTGTTCACGGACGCCAACACTGAAATGCAGTTGAGACGAACCTTTCAATTGCAGATATTCCAATTTAATCTGATATTTCTTCCCTTTTTCGGCTTTCAATTTATACGTTTCTGTTTTTGAACCGCCTTCACCCCAACGTTCGGACACGATTTTCCCATCGACATATAAACGATAACCATCATCAACCGAGGCGCTTAACAGAACCTCTCCGCTTATGGGCGAATCAAAGGTTCCGTTTAAACGGGCGGTAAAATTATCTAAATTCACGCCGGGCGCAAATGGCGTACCGCCGCCGCCTTCATAATGGACGCTACCCGTACGTTCCTTATAGACAGGTTCGCCGGACAGTTCGGTATTGTTGTAAAATTCGGCTGTGAACCCGGCGCCTCCCGAAGTGGAGATACGATTGTCTAACTCC
The DNA here is from genome assembly GCA_031261145.1 of Tannerella sp. The sequence goes on along the minus strand of JAISJX010000298.1, from coordinate 2,319 downwards.
GTAATCACAAAATCGTCCGTATGGTTACAGCCTTTTTCGTAGATAATCCGAGCATTCGGCGCCTTGTTTTTGATACCTTCCAGAATGGTTACCGTATGCGTCGGAAAACCGTTATAATTAGACCATAACGTAGTAGAATCGGCGGCATTCGGACCTACAACGGCAATTTTTTTCACATTTTTACTCAACGGAAGCGTATGGTTTGCATTTTTCAACAACACCATGCTCTTACGCGCCATCTCCCGTGCATAAGCCACATGGTCAGGGCTTTCCACAATGCTAAAAGGAATTTTTGCGTACGGTACGCGATCATTGGGATCGAACATTCCCAACTCAAAACGTCCCCGGAGCAAACGCCGCAACGATACATTCAATTCTTCTTCTTTAATGGCGCCATTTTTAACCGCCTTTACTAAAGCGCGATAACTACGTCCGCACTCCAAATCGGTACCGGTTTTTACCGCATCCGCCGAAGCGCTTTCGGCATCCGCATGTGTGCCGTGTGCGCCTTTCCGCCAAAAATCATCGATCGCTCCGCAATCCGACAGGATTATATTGTCATATCCCCATCCGTTCCGAAGAATATCAATTAAAAGTTTATCGCTTCCACAGCAAGGCGTTCCGTCATAACGCTGATAGGCGCACATGACTTCCTTTACATTGCCCTCTTTCACAAGTTGCTCGAATGCAGGCAGGTAAGTTGTCCACAAATCGCGGGGAGATACGGTCACATCAAACTCATGACGGTTCCATTCGGGGCCGCTATGCACAGCGTAATGCTTTGCACAAGCGTGTGATTTAAGATACTTGGGATCATCGCCCTGTAAACCTTTTACCACCGCAAGCCCCATGCGTCCGGTCAGATAAGGGTCTTCGCCATACGTTTCCATCCCCCGTCCCCAGCGAGGGTCACGGAAGATATTAATATTTGGCGTCCAGAATGTTAAACCGTAGTACTGCCTGTAATCATTTTCACGTTGCGACTGATGATATTTGGCGCGCGCTTCATCGCTGATGATCGTAAAAGCCTTGTACAGCGCCTCATCATCGAAAGTAGCCGCCATCGCGATAGATTGCGGGAAGACCGTAGCGCGTCCCGCACGGGCAACGCCATGCAACGCTTCATTCCACCAGTTATATTCCGGTATTCCAAGGCGTTCGATAGCCGGTGTACCGTTCATCATTTGCCCGACCTTTTCCTCAAGCGTCAGTCGTTTCAACAAATCGTCAATCCGCTCATCTATTGAAAGATCCGGATTACGAAACGGGAGATTTTCAAGGTTCTCTCCTCTACAAACCATTGTCAGACATGCTAAAAGCACTAAAATTCCAATTCTTTTCATGACTATTATTTATTAATGTTTACTTTTCTCTATTGATTGACAAAGATAAATCTTTTTTTTCTTAAATCCAACTTTGCGGAACAATCTGTTTTAACACGTTGATTTAAACCTCAAAAAAAATGTTTTATTTTTTCTTTTTCTCCCGTTTCGGAAACCATCCTTTTTCCACCCGTTTACGCTGGCTGAACAATTCGCCGATTCCCCATAACGAGGAAAAACCGGTGACGGCGCATAAAGGCGAAAGCAGTATGTGTTGAATCATCAATGCCGCAATAACTCCGGCAATTCCCACTAACAGAAACGCCCACCAACATTTAACACCGAAATAATATTCCCCGTAAATGACTAACGGATGAAAAATCCCGATAATAAAAAAAGTAGAAAGACCGATAATGACTCCGATCAGATTATGAGTGATTATAAATTCCATCCTATAAAATTGTCTCCTCAAAAAACACACCTACCGACAGGTATGTTTTTCGGAAACCGTCTAAATTACTATTTATCAGTTATATTGTTCCATTACCTCTGCCACTTTCTTTTTTAGGGCCTCACCTCTAAGTTCGCGGGCTACAATCGTTCCGTCCGGGCCGAAGAGGATAATATGAGGAATACCGTCTATGCCGTAAATATTCGTAGGTATCGTCTGAGCGTCAATGATCTGAGGCCATACGATATTATGTTTCTTTATACCCTCCAATGTATCTTCCCGTTTGTCCCAGACAGCAACGCCCAATACTTCAAATTTAGCGCCTTTATATTTCTTATAAACTTCGGCAATCACCGGATTTTCAGCGATGCAAGGCCCACACCATGACGCCCAGAAATCAACCAGCACATACTTTCCTTTTCCGATATAATCCGAAAAAGAAGCGGATGATTCGTCAAGATTTCCGTTTTCGATGGTGAAATCGGTAAACATCTTCCCGACAGCAGTCGTTTTTTTCGTCTCATTCGCTTCCATAGTGCGTTTAAT
>JAISJX010000287.1 GCA_031261145.1 Tannerella sp. | reverse complement strand
GGGCATTGTGGTTTGCTGCATGAGTACGATGTGGATAATGATTCAACACTACCTTTATTGGCGGAGATGGCTTATCAACACGCCATTGCCGGAGCGGATTTTGTAGCTCCTTCGTCTATGATGGACGGACAAGTAGAGGCGATTCGGCAACGATTAGCTCAGGAAAAGCATCCGACTAAAATTCTGGCTTATTCGGCTAAGTACGCGTCCGCTTTTTACGGACCATTTCGTGATGCCGCAGGGTCAGCTCCTTCATTCGGAGACCGCAAGAGTTATCAAATGGATTTTCGGACTATCGAGCAGGGAATCGATGAGATAAGTGCCGATATTGAAGAAGGCGCCGACTGGATTATGGTAAAGCCTGCCATGTCTTACCTTGATATGTTACATCGGGCTGCCGTTCGTTTTCCCGATTACCCCTTGGTTGCTTATCAGGTGTCCGGCGAATATTCCATGCTGAAAAACGGAGCTAAAGCCGGATTTTTTAATGAAGGACGAATCTTCTATGAAAGCCTTATAGCCATTAAACGGGCAGGCGCACAGTTTATAATTAGTTATTATGCAAAAGAATACGCAAAAAAATAAATAGCAATGAGTACTAAACTCACACATTTGAAAGAATTAGAGTCGGAGTCGGTTTACATCCTTCGGGAAGTTGCGGCGCAATTTGAGAAACCTGTCCTCCTATTTTCGGGAGGGAAGGACTCGATTGTTATGGCGCATTTAGCCTACAAGGCGTTTTATCCTGTAACGATTCCTTTCTCTTTTCTGCACATCGACACAGGGCATAATTTTGAAGAGACGATCACCTATCGCGATGATTTGATATGCAAGTTAGGTGTGAAATTATTGGTCGGTTCTGTACAGGAATCAATTGACGCGGGACGTGTAGTGGAAGAAACAGGCTATAATGCCAGTCGAAACAAGCTGCAAACTGTGACGCTGCTCGATGCTTTAGAGAAACATAAGTTCGATGCTGCGTTGGGTGGCGCTCGTCGTGACGAAGAAAAGGCTCGCGCCAAAGAGCGTTTCTTTTCCCATCGTGATGAATTTGGACAATGGGATCCGAAAAACCAGCGTCCAGAGTTGTGGAATATCTTCAACGGTAAGAAACAATTGGGCGAACACTTCCGCGTTTTCCCGTTGAGTAACTGGACGGAAATGGATATTTGGCAGTATATTCTACAAGAACGTATTGAGTTGCCAAGCCTCTATTATACGCATGAACGAGATGTATTCGAACGGGACGGAATCTGGTTGGCATACTATCCTTTTATGAAGTTGAGACCCGAAGAAAAGATTGTCCGCAAGCGCATCCGTTGCCGCACTATCGGCGATATTACCTGCACGGGACTCACTGTTTCGGAAGCGAACAGCTTGGAAGATATTGTTAATGAGATTGCTTCATCGAGAATCACCGAACGTGGCGGTCGCTCGGACGATAAAAGATCTGAAGCTGCTATGGAAGACCGCAAGAAAGCAGGATATTTTTAAGGAATAAAACAACAGGCATTTTTATGAGTGCATATTTAGATATGGAGCTACTGCGCTTCACAACAGCAGGGAGTGTCGATGATGGTAAAAGTACCCTTATCGGACGTTTACTTTACGACAGTAAATCAATTTTTGAAGACCAGTTGGAAGCGGTTAAGGCAGCTAGTGAACGCCTCGGAAACGAAGAGGTGAACCTCGCTCTGCTTACCGACGGCTTGCGTGCCGAGAGGGAACAGGGAATCACTATTGACGTTGCCTATCGCTATTTCGCCACGCCGAAACGGAAATTTATCATTGCCGATACGCCGGGACACATCGAATACACCCGCAACATGGTTACGGGAGCTTCTACGGCAGACGCGGCAATTATCTTAGTGGATGCGCGCAATGGAATTATAGAACAAACCAAGCGCCATTCCTACATTGCGTCGTTATTGCAATTGCCTCATGTCATTGTAGCCATCAACAAAATGGACTTGGTCGATTTTTCGGAGGACGTTTTCAATAGCATCAAAGCAAGCTACGAACAGATCGCCGAGATACTGAAACTAAAGAAGGTATATTACTTGCCTATATCGGCGCGCGATGGCGACAATGTGGTTAACCCTTCCCTGAAAACACCGTGGTACACAGGCGAAACGCTGTTGCATTTGCTGGAAAACATCCCTGTAAAAGAGAATATTGATGACCAACCCGCGCGCTTCCCTGTGCAATATGTTATTCGTCCGCAAAGTGACAAGTTCCATGATTATCGGGCTTATGCGGGTCGTATAGCATCCGGTAGTTATAAGGTCGGGGACGAGGTCATTATTCTTCCGTCGTATTCCGAATCAACCATTAAGGCGATTGATGAGGTCGATAAAACGTTGGAAGAAGCATTCACTCCTCAATCGGTTTCTATTCGCTTAGCCGATAATGTTGATGTGAGTAGGGGAGACTTGATTGTTAAAAAGGGCGAATTACCTCATGTGAATGCCAATATTTCGATTTTGGTATGTTGGCTCAATCATCGTCCGTTGAACATAGGAGCCAGGTATATTATTCGCCATACCACCGACGAAGTGTTTGGAATCATCAAAGATGTCTATTTCAAGGTGAATATTAATACCCTCGAAAATAAGGTTGACGACAAAACAGTAAATATGAATGATATTGCTCATATTGCCATCAAAACATCTAAGCCGTTGAAGTATGATTTGTATGCGCAGAACCGTACCACCGGAAGTTTGGTTATTATCGACCAAGCTACGTTTGAAACTGTTGGCGCAGGGATGATTGTGGAGCAATTAGAAGACCAATCATTTGTGATATGACCAATTGTAATATAGATACTGATGAAAGATGTTGATAAACTGAATACTCTGTTCGCAGGCAAATCGCCTGAAGAGCTGCTTAATTACTTTCTAAAAGAATATAAGAGTCGCATTGCCTTGGCTTCTAGTTTGGGCTTGGAAGATCAGGTACTGACCGATATGATTTTGAAAATAGACCCCGAGGCAAAAATCTTTACGATTGATACAGGTCGCTTGTTTCCCGAAACCTATTCCTTGGTTGACCGTACCAATCTGAAATACAACACCCGGTTAGATGTATATTTTCCCAAGCACGAACCCGTGGAAACCTATGTCAAACAAAACGGTATCAATGGCTTTTACAAAAGTGTTGACCAACGCAAAGAATGTTGTAAAGTCCGTAAAATAGAGCCTCTTTTGCGCGCCTTATCCACGCTTGATGTTTGGATTTGTGGGCTGCGGCAGGAACAATCGGTTACTCGTACAGGTGTTAAGACGGTAGAATGGGACGAAGGGAATCAGTTGATAAAAATCAATCCTTTGGTGCATTGGTCGGAACAGGAAGTTAGGGATTACATCAAGGCGAATCAAGTTCCGTATAATATCCTTCATACAAAAGGATTTCCAAGCATTGGCTGCCAACCTTGCACCCGTGCTGTGGAAGAGGGCGAAGACATTCGCGCGGGTCGTTGGTGGTGGGAAAATCCCGAACAGAAAGAATGCGGACTACACAGGAGATGAAAGATATGGTGTTTCTACCTATTTCTATCAATGTCACTGACAAGAAAATAGTGATTATAGGCGGAGGAAAAGTGGCTTTCCATAAATCCTCTATCCTAAGCCGTTTTATTTCGGAAGCAACGGTTGTTGCACCGGAGTTTTATCCCGGATTTGAGTTATTACCCTTTACGTTGATTCGGAAGAAATACGAAGCGGACGATTTGGAATATGCCTTTCTAGTTTATATCTGCACGGAAAATGAAGCATTGAACGCGGAAATCAAGTCTGAATGCGAAAAACGGAGAATACTGGCAAGCGTTTGCGATAATCCGTTGCTATGCGATTTCATTTCGCCCGCCATCCACAAGGATGGGAATATGACCATAGCGGTATCATCGAATGCTCAGAATGTCCGTCAATCTATTGATGTCCGCAATCAAATACAAGCTTTAGCTGAAAATAATATACTGAAAATCAAATGATACAATGTAAACTCGTCAATAATGCCAATGCTTCTTTGGAAGAGAGGGAAAAACTTTCCGAAGCGGTTTTTATGGAAGAAGGAACGCCTCATGTCCTGCTTAAAACCTGTAATCGGGTGGAATTGTATTGGGGAGAAGGTAAAGTTTCCGATGGAATTATCAGGCATTTATACCGAGTGGCTTCCGGGTTGGAATCAAGTCTTACCGGCGAACGAGCCATACAAGGGCAACTGAAAAACGCTTACTTGGAAGCCTGTGAAAAGTATAAATTATCGCCCCAGCTAAACAGGCTTTTTCAGACGGCGATGCACACCGGTAAGCGGGTACGTACCGAAACCGGCATCTCCAAAGGCGCGGTTTCACATAGTCAAATCACGGTGGACATTCTGAAGAAAGAGAACATCGACTTGAAAGAAA
>JAISJX010000256.1 GCA_031261145.1 Tannerella sp. | reverse complement strand
AAGGGTTGAAATTGACATTTCCACAGACAAAACCCTGCAATTCCGCTTACCCGCTCAAAATCACGTTTGACAAAAAAGTAATCTAACATTTTTTAATAATCTAAATTTTATATGAACACAAATAAATTATTATTACTATTATTGGTATTCGTAGCAGGCTTTACCGCCTGTAACAAAAAGAGCAGTATCAACATCGATTCGGTCGCCTCGCCCAAAGGGACGGAAATATTTCAACCCGATTGGGACAACCTCGCAGAAAACTATCGGTTTCCCGAATGGTTTTGCGATGCCAAGTTCGGTATTTTCATCCATTGGGGCGTATTTTCAGTACCTGCCCTTACCAACGAATGGTATTCGCGATACATGTATATGCAAGAGACACCGGAATACAAGCATCACGTTGCAACCTACGGCGACCAAACTGAATTTGGATATAAAGATTTTATCCCGATGCTGACCTTTTCCAACTATGATTCCGACCAATGGGCGCAGATATTCAAAGCCTCCGGCGCAAAATATGTAGTTCCCGTAGCCGAACATTGCGATGGTTTTGCGATGTACGACAGCGAGTTGAATGAATGGAACGCAGTGAAAATGGGTCCGAAAAAAGATGTATTAGGAATGTTGAAAGCATCCGTTGAAAAAGAAGGGCTTGTATTCGGATTATCCTCTCACCGCGCCGAAAATTGCTGGTGGTATAACCATGGAACGGAGTTTCCTTCAGACGCTCAGGATACGACCATCACACTTTACGGACGCCGTTTAAACTCACATGGTGCGGTAGTAGAAGGTTATTTCAACTGCGGACATGGCGAGGACTATAATGAATCGTTCGCTCGTGAATGGTATGCACGTAATCAGGAATTGGTCAATAAATACCAACCCAAACTCTTCTATTTCGACTGGACGGTTAACCATCCCGTGCTAATGCCGTATTTAAACAAGTTCATGGCATACTATTACAACAACGCCTTGGATTGGAACGAACAGGTGGCAGTCAATACCAAACATGGCTACCCGACCAACATTCAGGTATTGGACATGGAACGGAGCATGTCGGACAAAATATTGGAATTTCCCTGGCAAACCTGTACATCCATAGGAAAAAAATCGTGGGGTTATATTGATGGAGAAGAAAATAAAACACCCAAACAGATTGTCCATGACCTGATTGACATTGTCAGCAAGAATGGCAATTTACTCCTTAATATCGGTCCAAGAGCCAATGGAACCATCACCGAAGAACAAACCGGCATTTTGTTGTCAATCGGTCAATGGTTGAAAATAAACGGCGAAGGTATATATGGTACTCGCCCTTGGAAGAAATTTGGCGAAGGCGAACAATCGGAAGCCGTAGGTACATTAACAGACCACAATGCAACTGCTTACACTGCGCAAGACATCCGCTTTACCACCAAAGGCAATGATTTGTATGCCATCGTGCTAAACTGGGACAATGCAGGCGTATTGATCAAATCGTTGGATACAAACACCATTGGTGATGCAAAAATTCTGAATATTCAATTGTTAGGTTCGGATGAAAAAATCGAATGGCAACAAACCGACCAAGGTTTGAAACTTTCTTTTCCTAAAACGAAACCTTGTGATTATGCTTATACATTCAAAATCAGTTTTGATAAAAAAGTGGGCTAAACTGTCTGAATCAGGATTTTCAGGATGAAAGAATTTTCAAGATTTTATGTAATCCTGAAAATCCTGATTTAGACAAAATTAAAAATAATAATAATGAAAAAGTTGAATTTTTTGATGATTACTCTCTTTGCAGTATCTATGGCATCCTGCGGAGATAACACAGAGAAAGAACCGGCAGTAATGTTGAAAACAGACACAGAACAGTTGGATTTTCCGGAAAGTGGCGGCACGCAGTCGATAACCGTGCAAGCAAACCGCGCTTTTACCGCCACGCCGCAAGCCGAATGGTGCTTTGCCGAAAAAGTGGTAGGCGCTGCCAATAACCTGAAAATATCCGTTCAGCAAAATTTGGGTGCGACGCGCACAACCGACATTATCCTTTCGGCAATCGGCGCTACCGACTTGAAAATAAACATTCAGCAGGCACAATCGGCTCCGCTGCCTCCTGCCAGAACTGTGTCGAGAGTGGTAAGTGCCGATGGCAAAAAATATTTAGAAGTAGATGGCAAGCCTTATTTTTTCTCCAACGTGCAGGCAATGGGAACTTCGCACATTTACGACCCTTCGTGGGGAAGCGCCACGCCAAAGCCGCTCAGTTGGATGGAAAATGTATTTGAAAAAACCAATGCAGCCGGATACAAAACCATTGCCGTGATGCTCAACTGGCGCGATATTGAGCCGTTAGCACAAGGCGTTTACGACTGGGCTGTGATTGACAAATACGTCGATTGGTGCAATAAATACGGTATGCGTATGGAAATTATCTGGTACGGTCATAATACGGTGGGCGGCGTGCGATTGCAAGGTTATCTCAATGCTTGGTATCCCCAAATACCGCAATACCTGCAAGACCACGACAAATATTGGAACAACGGCGATGCCGGTGAAGGTCAGGGTTGGGGTACAATAGGTGATATGCATCAACCCTTTCTGCCTT
>JAISJX010000187.1 GCA_031261145.1 Tannerella sp. | reverse complement strand
CAGTTGAGTTTGCCGGTGAAGGGCATCGCTTCAACGATTTGGTACGGTGGGGCACCGCCAAATCCGTCATGAATGGCAGAGCCGCCGTAAATATCTATAATGTATTTAGCGGCGATAACGGATTCCTGTACAAATGCGTGTTTACCGACAGGGACTACCTCTGGCCTGTTCCTGCCGTAGAAATCGAACGCAACCCGTTGATTGAACAAAATCCGGGCTGGTAATTCGCAATTTATATCACAGTATCCGGCACGGTGCGCCGTGCCGGATATTTTTCAGACTACGCTGTAATATCTTTTAACAGCGCTCCAATAATCAAAACTGTAATAACTCATGAAAAAAGTATTATTCATTATCTGTACCCTGTTTATCGTATCCGGCTGCACCTCCGATCCGGACGCGAAGTATTTTGAAGAACAATACATCCGGTCAACGGTTGAAAAAGTGGCCGGCTGGCAATTGAATCATCCCAAACACCAGTTGTGCGACTGGACGAACGGCGCTTTTTATGCCGGTGTTTTCGCAGCATGGGAGACCACCCGGTCTGCCGACATCTATCAAGCCTTGCTGGACATGGGCGGGAAAACGGGCTGGCAACCCTGTAATACCGCCGCCAATGCACGCGCTAACGATATGGCCATCTGCCAGACATATATAGATCTGTTCCGGATTGAAAAGAGACAGGAGATGATTCAACCTGCCATAGATACGTTAAACGCATTTATGCAAAGGGAATATCATCCGTACGGCATCCATGTTCAGAAATGGTGGTGGTGCGATGCTTTATTCATGGAACCGCCGACCATCGTGAAATTAGGCGTCACTACCGGCAACAAAGAGTTTCTGGTTTATAACGACCTGCTTTTCAAACAATGTTATGATTTGCTGTACGATGAGGAAGAACATCTGTTTGCCAGAGATATAGAATATGTCATCAAAGGAGACGGAAAGGACAAATTAGAAAGAAACGGCCAGAAGATTTTCTGGAGCCGGGGCGACGGTTGGGTCTTGGCCGGTTTGGCCCGGATATTGGAAGAGCTTCCGGCAGATTATCCCGAACGCCCCTTTTATGAACGGATTTTCAAGGAAATGTCCGCCAGACTGATCACCATCCAACAAGCCGATGGGTTGTGGCGTTGCAGTCTGCTTGATCCGGAAGCATATCCGGGCGGGGAAGTGAGCGGTTCGGGATTTTATTGTTATGGTTTGGCCTGGGGAATCAACAATGGCTTGCTCGACCGGAAAACCTTTCTGCCTGCGGTAAAAAAAGTATGGATCGCCCTGAACGGATGCCTGAACGAGGAAGGCCGCTTGGGCTGGGTGCAACCCATTGGGGATAACCCGATGAAAAATTTCAGCGCCGACAGTTGGGAAGTCTATGGTACAGGAGCGTTTTTATTAGCCGGAAGAGAAATATATTTGCTGTCCGAAAAATAAATAGTAATTTTGTTCCATGAAAAAGAGAATATGTGCAACAGGATGGATGTTATTGATGCTGTATTTGATAACATCCTGTGCCGGAAACGGCAAATCTTCGGTCGAAAGTTCGACCGAAACAAAGGATGAATTAAGAAACGAGTTTTTGAAACTTCAGTTTGGAATGTTCATCCACTTTAATATGGGAACCTATTACGAAATTGAGTGGGTTGAACCGGGCAAAGACCCGATGACGTTCAACCCGGCAAAATTAGACATCGGACAATGGGCGGATGCAGCCAAATCGGCGGGAATGAAATATGCCGTTCTCACGACAAAACATCATGACGGCTTTTGCCTGTGGGATTCTCGGGCGACCGATTATGATGTGGCATCCACGCCATTAGCCGGCCGTGATTTGGTGAAAGAATATTGCGATGAATTTCGGGCGAGAGGCATTGAGCCGCATTTTTATTTTTCGATCTGGGACCGGACACTCGGAATCCAAGACACCATCACCGCACGAGACAAAGAACTCATCAAAACCCAACTGTATGAATTATTAACCGGATACGGGAAAATAAGCACTTTGACATTTGATGGCTGGGGAAATTGCGGAACGATATGGACGTATTCCGACTATGACGAAATTGTCGGGTATGTCAAATCCCTTCAACCGGAGATTCTGGTTACAGACCTTTATCAGGTTCAGCGGGCGCATAGAAACCCTGATGCTAAGGAGTTCATCACGTTGGAAGAAGCCTATCGGATTAATGATATTCTGATTTTTGAGGAGCCTCTCGGCAAATGGGCATGGGCGCCGGAAGGAAATACGTTTGCCTCCCATCAAGGGCCAACCATTCAGAGTAAATGGTTCTGGAAAGAGTCCTTCCCCACGGAAGAACTGATGTCGGCGGACGAGATAGTGAATGGTCATATCAACGTGCTAAAAGAAAGAAATTGCAATCTGCTACTCAATTGTGCCCCCAATAAAGACGGGCTTTTGGATGAAAATGTGGTTCAACGGTTAGCGGAGGTTGGTCTATTATATAAACGTGAGACTAATTAAATGATTGAAGCAATGAATTCATTTGTTATTTACGGTATTTTGCTCATCACCATAGGAGCGCTTATGTCGGGTAGTTTTTCTATTCCGTTCGACAAGGTAAAACAGTGGAAATGGGAGACCTCCTGGTTGGTTTACTGTTTGTTCGGATATCTCATTGTACCCCTGGCGGTCTGCCTGCTGGCCGTTCCGAACTTTATAAGCATATTAACACAAGTTCCTTTCCGGACATTGCTTTGGGTGTTTTTGTTAGGTGCGCTTTACGGCGCAGCCAATCTGACTTTCGGACTGTCATTGCGTTATTTGGGACTTGCATTGGGCTATGCCCTGTCGCTCGGTTTGATGATGGCGCTCGGCACTTTAGTCCCGCCCGCGCTCGACGGTCGCTTGGCGCAATTGTTTGAAGGAAATGCCGGAATGTTGCTGATTTCAGGGATTGTTATTTCACTGACCGGTATCGGAATATCCGGTTATGCCGGTTTTCTGAAAGGCAAACAAACGAGCGATAACAGCGGCGTGAATAAAGAATTTAATCTCAAAAAGGGGCTTGCGGCGGCGCTTTTTGTTGGCGTTATAGGTTCTGCGGCGGCCTTGGGTATCGAACAGGGAAATCCTATCGCAAAAAGGTGTGTCGAAAACGGAGTGAATCCTTTGTTTCAGGATAGTGTTGTTTTTTTGGTACTGTATTCGGGTTCATTCGTTACGACCCTGATTTGGTGTTTGTATCTGTCTGTTAAAAATAAAACGCTAAAAGATTTTGTACAAGTCCGTACCGGTTCTCTGGGAATTAATTATCTTTGTTGCGCTTTGGCCGGATTGCTATGGTTTATCAATTACGTATTCTTCGGAATGGGGAAATCCCAGATGGGCGAGTTCTCGTTTGTGGCATGGGGCATTCTGATGACCATGACCATTGTGTGCGCTACTTTATGGGGATTGTACCGCAAAGAATGGAAAGGGGTTTCCATAAAAATCTATCTGCTAATGTGGACGGGGCTGATTGTGCTGGTTGGCGCTTCGTTTTTAATAGGAATCAGCGTTAATTAATTAATAATTAATAATTAACAATTAATAATTTATAGTATGACTTCACGTGAAAGAGTTTTAGCGAGTATCGCGCATAAAGCGCCTGATAAAGTGCCTGTTGATTTGGGCGCTACACCCAGTTCGGGAATATCCGCCATTGCGTATTCCAATTTAATAAAGCATCTCGGCCTGAATTTGCCGGTGCTTATCTACGATGTGGTGCAGCAACTGGCTCAGCCCGACGACTCCATTCTCGACCTGTTCGGTGTGGATGTTATCGACATCGGACGGGCTTTCGATACCCATCCGGCAGACTGGTATCCGGTAAAAATGGCCAACGGTGCGGAAGCGTTTTATCCGACAGGCTTTCGACCAACCCTGCTGCCCGATGGTTCGTGGGTGACTTACGATGACGACGGAAAGCGGATGCTGTCGAAGATGCCGGAGAACAGTACGTTCTTCGATGAGACTTATTTTCCCTATTCGGAATCAGGTTACCCCACCGACTATACCGATCTGGATGCAGAAATGCACCGCATTATGTGGTCGCGCGATGCCCACAGTCCCTGGAATCATGCAGGCGAAGCGGATTTCTACAGTCAACTTCGCGAAAAAGCGTTATACCTCCGTCAGCATACCGACAAGGCGCTGATGATAGTGTGCGGATGCAACCTGTTTGAATGGGGCACTTTTCTCCGGCGGATAGACAACTTCCTGATGGATTTGATATGCGACCCCGACAATGTCGCCCGTCTGCTTGACGAACTGTTGAAACGGCATCTGGCTACGCTCGAAAAAGTGTGCGCTTCGGTAGGCGATATAGTGGATATTATCCGTTTCGGCGATGACTTGGGTATGACAACCGGCCCGTTCATGAACCCGAAAATATACCGGCAGTTATTCAAACCTCGCCACAAGATTTTATGCGATTACGTGAAAACGCACAGCCGGATGCAC
>JAISJX010000313.1 GCA_031261145.1 Tannerella sp. | reverse complement strand
ATAGCCGAACCGGTTACGCCTGATTCAAACAGGAAGGAGGCGCTGACCGTATCTTCCACGTCATACAGGTGCCCGATATTTCCGGTGACACCGGTGGCTTTTACAATGTTACCCAATAAAAACATCAGAATATCAATCGTATGCGGCGCCATATCATAAAAATAACCTCCTCCGGCGATTTGTTTGTTCACGCGCCATGTGTGAAGGCTGGCCTCTTGGTCGCAAGGCAACGGCGGACGAAAAAAGGTAGTATGGACTCTTTGTACTTTTCCAATGGCCTGATTATCTAATAATTCTTTCACTTTCAGGAAGTAAGGCAGCGAACGCCTGTAATAGGCAACCCATAATTTCTGATGGTTTTCTTTGGCCGCCTGGTTCATTTGAAGGCATTCTGCATAGTTCAGGGCCATCGGTTTTTCGACATAGACCGGTTTACCGGCCTGCAATGCTTTGATTGTGAACTTGGCGTGACTTGACGGAGGAGTTGCTACATAGACAGCATCAACTTCCGGGTCGTGAATCAATTCTTCCGCGTCTGTGTAGTAACGGGGTACGTGATGGCGTTTGGCAAAATCCGCCGCTTTTCCGGCGTCCCGGCGCATCACCGCCTGTAAAGCTGAATTTTCACATTTGTAAAAAGCCGGGCCGCTTTTTACTTCGCAGACGTCGCCGCATCCAATAATTCCCCAATGTATTATACTCATATTCAAAAATTTAATAATTCAAAAATTCAAAATCAGGTATCGGTATTGATTTTCCGTATCCGTTCGGCAACGTCTTCCATCAGCCATTTTGGCGTGGAGGTAGCGCCGCAGACACCCACTTTTCGTATTCCGGGCGGCAACGGCTCCGTAATCTCGGACGCTTCCGTTATAAAAACCGTATGCAAGTTCGCTTTTTTACATTCTTCAAACAGCACTTTTCCGTTTGAACTTTGCTTTCCCGCCACAAAGTAAATCCAGTCGTGATTGGAAGCAAATGCCTGAATCTTAGGTAAACGATTGGCTACCTGCCGGCAAATCGTATCAAAATACCGGAATTGCACATCCGGAAAGATACGCCGGTTGATGGCTTCAATAATCTCTCCAAAACCGTCCAACGGCTTGGTCGTTTGTGAAAAAAGAAATATATCCCGGTGGAAATCAAGTTTATCCAAGTCTTCTGTTTTTTCGATAACGATAGCCGTTTCATGCGTTTGCCCCACTAATCCGTTCACTTCGGCATGTCCTTTTTTCCCGTATATCACCAATTGCGCCCGGTTTTCTTTTGTTTCCTGGTAACAACGGTGAATGCGGCGTTGCAGTTGGAGCACCACGGGGCAGGTCGCGTCAATAATCTTAATCTTGTTTTGCTGAGCGAGTTGGTAGGTGGAAGGCGGTTCGCCGTGGGCGCGAAGCAAAACCGTCTTGTTTTCTAATTGCGATAAATCCCCATGTTGAATCGTGCGTAAGCCTAAAGCCTTCAGCCGTTCCATTTCAAGGTTGTTATGTACCAAATCACCTAAACTGTACAGTTCGTCCGTCCGTTCCAGTTCCCGCTCGGCGCTTTGTATGGCATTGACTACGCCGAAACAAAATCCGGAATCTTTATCAATCGTTACCTCTACCATTTCCTGCTCTATATAATATAATGTATAGGGCTACTCTCCGGCCACGCGGCGAAACTGTTCAAGCAACCACGCCTGTTGTTCGGGAATCGTCAGGAATGTATTGTCTAATTCGAGCGCATCATCCGCTTTGCGCAACGGGCTTTCTTTCCGCGTCATATCCGTATGGTCGCGTTGTTGCACATTGGCCAGCACCTCTTCAAAAGAGATTTCCTGTCCTTTGGCGCGCATTTCGTCCACCCGGCGTTGAGCGCGGATTTCGGCTGACGCCGTCACAAAAATCTTGAGTTCCGCACCGGGAAAAACGACCGTTCCAATGTCTCGCCCATCCATCACAACCCCTTTCGCCTGTCCCATAGCCTGTTGCTTGGCTACCAACGCCCGGCGGACAAAATCCAGCGTTGCTATCGGGCTTACCCGTTCGGCGACTTCCATCGTTCGGATATCCGCTTCCACATTTTCTCCGTTCAGATAAGTCTCTGTTTGTCCGGTCTCCGGGTGAAGCCCGAACGAAATTTCAATCGTGTCGATAACCGCCCGCAACCGCGCTTCATCCGCAACGCCGTCATGGAAGAATCCGTTCCGGAGCGCATAAAGCGTTACCGCCCGGTACATTGCGCCACTGTCTATATAGGTATAACCGACGGCTTTGGCTAAGTATTTCGCCATAGTACTTTTTCCGCAAGAGGAAAAACCGTCGATTGCCACAAGTATTTTTTTCATATCAGGAATGTATATTACAAAACCGTAAAATCGCTTTACGGGTTAAAATTAGGCAGTAAAGAAGTAGATATGCTCACCATTAACGACAGCGCCGATGGATGGTAGCGCGCCACGGAAGCATTTATGTTAAATTTGGAAACTTTCAGTCCGGCTCCCATCGAAAAACCGCCCAGGCCGTTTCCGCCCTCTTTCAGTTTCATGTCCATGCCGTTTTTCGGGTTATATCCAATCCCGAACCAGAAATTATCCGAAGGCACAAAATCAATCCCGAATACGAAGTGTTTTGCCAGTGTTTTGGCGAAGTTATCATCCGTAACCACCTCATTCAGACTATTATCTATGTATCTGAACTTCCATTGGTTCAGATACATGGCTGTGACGGAAAAGCGAATCGGGGCATATTCCATTTTTCTCGTCATACCCGACTGAATATCCCAGGGTAATTTTTCCCTTTCCGAATCGTATGCCTTCAACTGTGCGCCGATGTTTTTCAGCGCGATGCCGTATGAGGCGTCCCTTTCCGGGTCGAAGTAACTCAATCCCGCATCTACCGCCAGTCCGAACGACGTATAATCCGCCAGACTGGAGTAAATCATTTTGAAAGAAACGCCGCCTCTCCACCGGTCGGAAAGGTCATAAGAGTAGAATCCGTTCAATGTCAAATCCTTTGCGGAGAAGTCTCCCGAAATCATCTGCCCTGCGTCCACCTCTTTCATACTGCCGTAGCTCATGAATGTGGCGCCGATTCCCCACGCGCCCCGTTCGCCCAGCGCTTTTGTGAAAACGGCGCTTCCTATATGTATATCAGAGAAATAGTTCATATAGTTCAAGTTTAACATCCCGTTCATTTCGCCGCCTAACAGCGCCGGGTTGTGGAAAGCCAGAGAAGGGTCGCGTTCCACCAGCGATACCGAATAGCCCCCCAACGCATTCACGTGCGAAGAGGCCGGATACCGCAGGAACGTAT
>JAISJX010000176.1 GCA_031261145.1 Tannerella sp. | reverse complement strand
TGTCCAGCAGTTCGTCTTCCAGCATTTCGTGGAATCCGCCCCAATGATAGATAGCGCCTAATTCGGCGCCGGGTTTCTGTTCGCGGATAATCCTGAAAATGTTGGGAAAGGAGTGTGATTTACTCATCACGGGATACGGGAAACTAAATTCCTGCGCTTTCCACGAGTTATTGATCGCGCCGGTGATTTCAGGCCCTGCGCCGCACATCATGGCGTTCCAGTTGGGCGTACTAACGGTCGGCAGGATACAGCGTACCTTGAAATTATACGCGCCGTTCTGCATCAGGCTGTCCATGCAGGGCTTGTTTGTCGCCGCGTGGAAACCGGTTGAACTCAAGCCGTCAAGACCTATCACTACTACATGTTCAATCCCTTTCGGGAACTTGTTTTGCTGACAGCAGACTCCCAACATGCCGCAACAGATTACGAATACAAAAATTTTTTTCATCGCTTTCAACTATTTAATCTGACTTTTAGCTTATATTTCCCAAGGATTTACATATACCAACTTAGGTATGTTTTTAAAATCGCTCACATTTCTTGTAAGCAAAGTTAAATTATGAACAAGTGCTGTAGCTGCAATAATTCCATCTGGAAGTTTGATTTTGGATTGTCTGCATAAATCTATTGTAACTTCAGCTACATTATTATCTAACGGAAGAATAACAGAACTGTCAACAAAATCAGATAATACGTTCATCACTCCAGCAGAAGCATTGTATCTCAAAACTTCAATTTGAGATATAACGGATATATTGGGCATCTTATCAACAATACCAGACACAAAAGTCATTCCTTCAGGTGGTAGTTTATTATCCAAATAACCGATAATGACATTTGAATCTAATAAATACTTCGTTCCCATTCGTCCCTGCCTTTTTTTAGTGTCATCTGAAAATTCTCATATTGCTCATCTGAAAGGTGAAGTGCACCTGCAAATTTTTCCGACAATTTCAGCGTTTTTTTCTTTTCCTTTATAACAGGTGTTTTAACCCGGATAAGTTTTAATAACTCCATATCATGTAAAAGGCGCAATGCCCCATTGTCAATGATGTCAACCGTTACTTCCATATTTTCCCCTTTTAATAATTCAATGACAAAGATACGTATTTTCTGAAAACAAATAATCATTCATTCCTTTATTATTTTTCACTTTATACCTTGAATGTGGTATTGTTTATTCTCTCCAAAAAGAGTACCTTTGTCCCATTAATTAAAATAAATAAAAAATGAAAACGATTGTACTTATTATTGCAGGCTTTGCAGCCTCCCTGTCTTGCTATGCTCAGCAAGGCAATTACAGTGTGAAAGCAAAAGTGGATAATGTGAAAGACAACACGACAGTGCTTCTGACATATCGTCTTGACGGAAAAACGGTGACGGATTCTGCCGTTGTAAAAGACCATACGTTTGAGTTTAACGGCTCCATTACCGACCCGCTCAGGGCCGGTTTGGAAATTGCAGGAGAGGGAGATTATTCAAAACAACCTGACCGGTTAAGTTTTTATCTGGAAAAAGGTGAAATCAGGATCAATGCTACGGATTCGATAAAGAAAGCAACCGTATCCAATTCCAAATTGAATGATGAAGCAAAGGAATGGACGGAATTGACAAAGCCTTTGAGCGCCGAAATGTCCGCGCTTTCCGCAACCTACCGGGCGGCTTCGGAAGAAGAGAGGAACTCGGAAGAATTTCAGAAAAAAATTGAAGAAGCAAGTGATGCGATTAGCGCCAAAGAAAAAGTATTCGCATTGGACTTTATCAGGAAACATCCGGATTCTTACCTGAATTTAATTCAATTATTTACGGCTTATTTGGGTTATTATCCCGACGGTGCAGAGGCCGAAGCATTGTTTGCCGGCCTTTCGCCCGAACTGAAAAATTCAAAAACGGGTAAAGACTACGTGAAAAAAATTGAGGCTTGGAAGAACACGTCTGTCGGCTCTATTGCCCCCGAATTTACTCAGAACGACCAGGATGGGAAGCCGGTTAAACTGTCTGATTTCCGGGGAAAATATCTCCTGATAGATTTCTGGGCGTCTTGGTGCGGGCCTTGCCGGAAAGAAAACCCTAATGTTGTAAAGGCGTTTGAAGCCTTCAAAGACAAAGGATTCACGATTCTCGGCGTTTCGCTCGACAATGAAAAAGGTCGCGAAGCATGGCTGAAAGCCATCGAAAAAGACAACCTCACCTGGACGCAGGTGACCGACCTGAAATATTGGAACAATGAAGTGGCGCAACTGTACGCGATCAATGCTATCCCGGCTAATTTCCTATTAGACCCGAACGGGAAAATTATCGGCAGGAATCTAAGGGGCGAAGACCTCACTGCCAAATTAGCGGAATATTTAAAGTAAAGTCAATCCAATAGAAGAAGATACTTGCTATCCTATATACGTTTCCAGCAATTTGACCTCCGGCGCGGGATTGATGGATACATTTTGCGTTGTTTTTGGGAATAAAACGGTCTGGCCTTGGTGAACAGTCAGTTCATTACCCTTATCATCGCGCAGGATCGCTGTGCCGGCCATACATATATATATTACACACGAATCAAGTGTGGCATAATCCCGTTCCTTCGGAGCGTTCAAATCCAACAGGTCAGTTGTAAAATAGCGACAATCCACCAAGGGTACCACCTCATTCAGGCGGGGAGTATAGGCTGTCCGGTAATCGGGCAAGAGCGTATAATCAATGGCGTCTTTAGCCTGTACGGTATGCAGTTCGCGACCGTTCCCATTGGCGTCTTTGCGGTTATAATCGTAGATACGGTAGGTTATATTGCTGGTTTGCTGAATCTCGGCGATGAAACAACCCGCGCCGATAGCATGCACACGACCGGCGGGCAGATAAAAGACATCCCCGGCCTTCACATCATACCCGCGGAGTACGTCCATAATGCTGTCGTCCCCTACCCTGCGCACATATTCGCCGGCATCAATCTGCTGTGAGAAACCACTGTACAGCTTCGCATCCGCAGTCGCTCCGACGACATACCACATCTCCGTCTTCCCAAAAGAATGATGGCGCTTTTGAGCCAATTCATCATTCGGGTGCACCTGGATGGAAAGATTGTCGCGGGCGTCAATAAACTTTATCAAAAGCGGGAACGTCCGTCCGAACTGCTGCAACACCTTTTCGCCCAACAGGTCGGCGCCGTACGTATCAATCAGATCGCCGATTGTTTTACCGGCCAGCGCCCCGTTAGCCACCACGGAATAATTTCCTTCCACATGCGAAAGCTCCCAGCTCTCGCCTATCTTCTCACTTGCCGGCGTTAAGCCTTTGAACGGGCGGATATCCGTCCCGCCCCATAGAATCTCCTTTAAAATCGGTTCAAAAATAAATGGATACATATCATATAAAAAATTACATTTCCCCGTCGCTTCCGGCGGGGAGTTTAATCATTCGACAAAATTACTCTATTCTCCTCAAAACGAGGGCCGTTCGCGCCGGTACGTACAGTTTCAGCCACTCTTTTTTCTCGCCTTCATACAATCCGTCGTATTGCGTCAGGTGTTCTATCGTATCATCGGTCAAACCATAACCGCCGAAACGCGGGTCGTCCGTATTCAAAACCACCGAATAGTTGCCCCGCGGCGTCAGGAAACCGTAATCCGTAAACGAACGGTTCGGACTGAAGTTAAAGACAAACACCAAATCGCCACGCATATACGCCAGAATCTGGTCGCCTTCATTATCCCAAATCTTTTGTACCGGAAGCGTCTGATAATTTTTCACGCTACGAATCAGCGAAATCATGGCGGCGTCAAAATCGGCTAAATAATGATATTTCAAATCCTGATTATCGACCAAATTCCATTGGCGGCGAGCGTATTTATACGACCATCCGTTGCCTTCACGCGGAAAGTCAATCCATTCGGGATGTCCGAACTCGTTGCCCATGAAATTCAGGTAACCGCCATTGATGGTCGAGGCCGTCACCAAACGGATGATTTTGTGCAACGCCATTCCGCGCGCTACGGTCAGGTTTTCGTCGCTGACGTGCATGTGCCAATACATCTCCGCATCAATGAGCCAGAAGATAACCGTCTTGTCGCCCACCAACGCCTGGTCATGGCTCTCGGCATAACTGACAGTCTTTTCGTCGGGACGGCGGTTGGTCGTCTCCCACCAGATAGCGGAAGGACTCCATTCTTCGTCTCTTTTTTCTTTCAGCGTTTTAATCCAGAAATCCGGAATATTCATCGCCATGCGGTAATCAAAACCGTAACCGCCGTCTTGCAGCTTGACGGCTAATCCGGGCATCCCGCTCACCTCTTCGGCTATCGAGATGGCATGAGGATTGACTTCGTGGATTAATTTATTGGCCAGCGTCAGGTAAACAATAGCGTTACCGTCCTGACCCCCGTTATAATAATCGCTGTAATTAGAGAACGCCTCCCCCATTCCATGGCTGTAATACAGCATCGACGTCACGCCGTCAAAACGGAATCCGTCAAAATGATATTCTTCCAGCCAAAACTTGCAATTCGACAACAGGAAATGCAGCACTTCGTTCTTCCCGTAGTCAAAACAAAGGGAATCCCACTGCAAATGTTCCCGGCGGGCGCCCTCGTGGAAATATTGATAACCGGTGCCGTCAAAACGTCCCAGTCCTTCCACTTCATTTTTCACGGCGTGACTGTGTACAATATCCATAATCACTGCAATACCCAAGCTGTGTGCGTCATCAATCAGGTGTTTCAGTTCGTCCGGCGTACCGAAACGCGACGAAGCGGCAAAGAAACTGCTCACATGATAACCGAACGAACCATAATACGGATGTTCCTGTATCGCCATGATTTGTATGGCATTATAGCCTTCTTTGGCAATACGCGGCAATACTGACGTGCGAAATTCTTCATACGTCCCCGTCTTTTCCTCCTGCGAAGCCATTCCGATATGACATTCATAAATCAGCAAAGGCGACGTATCCGGTTTAAATTTCTTTTTCCTGAACTGATACGGCTTTTTCGGCGCCCATACCTGAGAGGAAAAGATTTTCGTTTGCTCATCCTGCACCACGCGACGGCTCCACGCAGGAATGCGCTCTCCACAACCACCATTCCACTCTATCAGCAACTTGTAGATGTCGCCATGCGCCAATAACGATTCCGGCAAGCCTATCTCCCAGACGCCGTTTTCGATTCGCGTCATCCGGTACTCCTCTTTTTTCTGCCAGTCGTTGAAGGTGCCAATCAGGTAGATGGCTGTGGCATTCGGCGCCCACTCGCGCAACACCCACCCGTTGGTCGCCTGGTGCAATCCAAAATACAAATAGCCGGAAGCAAAATCCGACAAACTCTGCCTGCCATCGTGGGTCAGGTCTTTTTCTTTCCACAACGCATACTCATATCGCCCTTGAATAGCCTCACTGTAAGGCTCCAACCAAGGATCATCTTGTATCAGTTTCAGTTTTTTCATACAAACGGTCTCTTATTATGTTTTTACTCCCGAATTTCATAAACACACTATATATTTCTATTAAACAATATTTTAAACAAACAGAATTCATTTATTATTTATTTAAGAGAGACGCTTGCACGCCCCATTTCCACAGCAAAGATAAAGTTTTCTTGCAAACGTACAACAAACAAAACCAAAGAATATGACAAAAATCCGAAAAAAAGTGCGTATCTTTGTTTGCAAATTGACTTGTGAATGAAAAAAGAATTCAAAAACATCGTTTTTTATACAACAATGCTTCTGTTATTCGGTTCATTGATGTATTATGTCATCCAACAAGGGGAAAGCCGCCATGTGCTTGGCGGCGGAATCCCTGATGCTATCCATTCGTCTCAGGTTGTCGGAAGTAGCTTTCAGATTTTCACCCATCTGCTGGTGGAACATATCAAAGGCTCATTCGGCCTTTTACTGTTGCAAATCATCGTTATCCTGACAACTTGCCGGATGGTCGGATGGGTATTCAATAAAATCGGGCAACCTACTGTTATCGGCGAAATTACGGTGGGAATCCTGCTGGGGCCTTCCGTTCTCGGACATCTGGCGCCGGGAGTTTCGCAATTTCTTTTTCCGCCGGAATCATTGATTAATATCAATTTACTCAGTCAGTTTGGTTTGATTCTCTTTATGTACACCGTCGGCATGGAATTAGACCTGAAAGTCATCAAAGAAAAGTTGCGGGAATCCATCCTGATTAGCCACGTCAGCATGATTATCCCATTCTTTCTGGGTGTAGTAATGGCTTATTATATCTATGACAAATATGCTTATGAATCAACGCCATTCCTGCCTTTCGCCCTTTTTATCGGAATTGCATTGAGTATCACGGCTTTTCCCGTACTGGCGCATATCATTCAGGATAAAGGATTGACACGAACACACTTAGGCACGATCGCCCTGACCAGTGCGGCCACGGGCGACATCACTGCATGGTGTGTGCTGGCCGTCGTGGTTGCCATCACCCAAGCCGGAAGTATGGACAGCGCCCTGTATAACATTCTGTTTTCTGTCGGATACGTATTGGTGATGTTCCTGATTGTACGTCCTTTCCTTCAGGTAATCGGAACGTTATATCATAATAAAGAAGTGGTAACCAAAACGTTGATTACGGTTATGTTCCTGATATTACTGATTTCTTCGTATCTGACGGAAATCTCCGGTTTACATGCGTTGTTCGGCGCTTTTATCGCAGGAATGGTGATGCCGGAGAACTTCCGGTTCCGTAAGATTATTACTGAAAAAGTGGAAGATGTGTCATTGATTTTGTTTCTTCCCCTCTTCTTTGCCTCCACAGGATTGCGAACGGAAATAGGCTTGCTAAATACTCCTGAAATATGGTTACTCTGCCTGATATTCATTATAGTAGCCATATTCGGAAAGTTTGGTGCAACGCTGCTTGCCGCACGAGTGGCGGGAGAAAACTGGAAAAACAGTTTCTTCCTCGGCGGACTGATGAATACCAGAGGCTTAATGGAATTAGTCATCCTAACCATCGGGTATGATTTGAAAATCCTGCCCCCATCCATTTATGTGATTTTAATCCTGATGACGCTCATAACCACGTTTATGACGATGCCACTCTATTCACTTATCAACCTCTGTTTCCGTACCGGCAAGAAGTATATCCTGCAACGGAAGGAGTTGCAGAAAACGGAGATATTCAGAGTATTACTTGCATTTGGACGGGCAGGAAACGGACAAATTTTGCTTGACGTCGCACACCAGATGTTCTCGTTGGGAAAAAAGAAACTTGAACTGACTACCCTTCATCTGGCTAAATCAGGCTCAAATCCATCACAAATAGATGATTATGAACGTGTCGGTTTTTCACCGATTATTTATGAGGCGCAAAAACTGGATTTGCCGATCGTGCAGCGTTTTGAAGTATCCGGTAATATCGGGTTGCGAATTGCCGAGATCGCCAACGAGGATCTATATGATTTTCTACTTGTTGGGAGTGGAATTTCCCTGAGTAACCTGGCCACCGATGTCAAAGCGCTAAACAGTTTCAATTCGCTTTCCCGTTTCTTGAAATTTATCTTCAAACCTTTCTTCAAAAATTTTGAACCGGAAAAAGTCCTGTTTGCACCCTATTCTTTGGTTCATGACAAGACCAAATTATTTATTGAACAAACCCATTGTTCGGTCGGCGTTTTTGTGGACAGGAAATTTATAAAGGCTAATTATATCATTGTCATTATCAATTCGGTGAGCGATTTAGTACTGTTAAAATACGCCAAAGTGCTGGTAAGATCAACCGACGGAAAAGTAAGCATCCTGAACCGTACTAACTTTGCCACAGACGAAAGCGAGACTATTCTCCAAAAAATCAGCAAATTCGTCCGTGAAACCGAAAATTCCCTCGTTCTTCCCGAAAAAAGTCTTATGAGAGAAACATTTAATGATCAAGATTTTATGCTGATTAGTTATTCGGCGTGGAACATCCTCTCCAAAGAATGTGAAGATGCCCTGCAAGAGATGCCTTCAACACTAATTATCAATCATATACCGAGACAGAATGTATCCGGAAAACAGGAATAAAAAAAAGCAATGATTCATCACGAACCATCGCTTTGCAATGTTTATTTTTATATATGAGTAGCTTTTATCTTATTTCACAAACGGAGCGTTTAAGAGATAATCGACGCAACCTTTTGTACCTTCAAATTGCGTCATATTTTTTACGCCTTCAATTTCTACGTAAAAATCTTTTATCCCGTTTTCATACGCCTGTTTATAAATGTTTTCAAAATTCATCATACCGGATTGGCCAAGCACTTCTTTGTCTTTGATATGAAGCACCCTGATACGGTTCGGATATTTTTTCATATATTCAACCGGGTCTTGCTGTCCCATTACCGCCCAATATACATCCATCTCGAAGATAACCAACGATGGGTCGGTACCGCTCAGGAACAGATCATAGATGATTTCCGAACCGGAAGCTCTTCCCCGTCCAAATACAGCTTCCGTTCCGCCGGAAACGACGCGGGCAAATTCAAAATCATGATTGTGATAGCCAAACTGAAGACCGGCTGCTTTTGCAATTGTTCCGGCTTCGTTGAATACTTCGCCGACAAAAGCGACTTCTTCCTTACTGCGGGTAGAAGGCTGGCCGGGTTGAATCATATAAGTCACGCCCAATTTGGCATGATTATCAGCCGTTTTCTTCCAGTATTCGGCAATCTGCGCCTTATTTTCCGGGGTATATTCACGCATGGGCGGATTTACGTGCGAACTGGTAATTATCAATCCGGCATCTTCCGCCATCTTTTTAAATTCCAACATGTCCACCCCGCCGATCTTACCATCGTTATACCCGGCCAGTTCGATGGTTGAATATCCCATCTGACCGATTTTCTTCAATCCGCCGGGTACATCTTCATACAGTTCCTTCCCTAACGAATAGATTTGAAGACCTATATTTTTTTTCTTACCGCTCCCGCTATTTCCGGAACAACTCACTGTGTTACCGGTCAATAGACCTCCGGCAGCAAGTAAAGATGCATTTCTTAAAAAATCACGTCTGTTTGTCATTGCATTATCTTATTAAATTATTATTTGTCCATTGTACAAATGTATGATATATTTTTGGAATCACCAAACATTCAGCGTGAATTTTAACTATATTTTTATTTTACGCTACCTTGCCACCGAACCGCCGATAATATCGAGCAATTCGGCTGTGATAAGTTGCTGACGCAGTTTGTTGTATTCCAACTTCAATGTTTTCAGCAATTTGGATGCGTTGTCATTGGCTATCTGCATGGACATAATCCGCGCCGCCTGTTCCGATAGCTGATTGTCCAACAACGTATTGTACAGCGTAGCCCGGAGAACCAGCGGATAGAGCGTATCCAAAATCGCTTGCTGGTCAGGCTCGTAAATATAGACAAAATTACTTTGTGCCTGAACCGGATGCGTTTCCGTCGTTCCCGCCCACGGCAGGAGTTGCATACGTGTCATAATCTGCGTGCCCATGCTTTTGAAATGGGCGTAAACGACCTCTACACGGTCAATTTCGCCTGCCAGGAACTGACGCATCAGGTCGTCGGCCAGGGTCAACATCCCGTTGACATAGTCTTTCCGGGCAAATGCTTCGGGGACAGGCTTCACCTCTATGCCGGTGTTTTTCACCACTTCCCGCTGTATTTTCCGTCCAATCGGATAGACGTGTACGGGTTCCTCCACCTGCGCTTGATAGTCGTTCAACACTTCCCGGAATTTCTTGTACAAAAGCACGTTAAACGAGCCGCACAAGCCGTCGTCCGACCCGAACGCAATCACGGCCATGCGCCGGACAGGCCGTTCCTGTCCCAACGGCGATTCATAAGAACTCACCTCTTGGGAGACCCGGCCCAGCGTTTGCCGGAGTTCGTACAGATAAGGAGAAGCGCTGTCCAACGCATTTTGCACCTTGCGCTTTCTCGACGAAGCAATCATTTTCATGGCTCCGGTCATTTTCTGTAACGAATTTACAGAACCTATCCTCCTTTTTAATTCTCGTAATGTTGACACTTTTCCTTACTATATTAAGTTTTGAGATAACTCATCAGGCAAACTGTCCTGATACTTCTTCCGCCACACTGTTGAGTATGGCTGCGACGTCGTCGTCCAACATACCGGCTTTGAGTTTGTCCAACACTTCTTTCCGGTAGCGGAGGCGTAAAATTTCAAGGAAAGCGGCTTCAAATTTATGAATACTTTTTTCCGGCACTTTCTTCAATATCCCTTTTGTGCCGCAGTAGATCACCGCCACTTCCTCTTCGACC
Organism: Tannerella sp.; assembly: GCA_031261145.1. Next base: position 2,778 of record JAISJX010000176.1, on the reverse strand, counting down.
GCCATAGGCTGGTATTGCGGTTGAATCAGTAACTGCGAGTTTTTCCGCCCTTTATCAATCACCATCGCCGTCACGGTATCCATGTCGCCGCCGAATTTGGAGAAAGATTCCAGTTCCCGGTATTGAGCCTGGTCGATTTTCAGCGTTCCCGCAATCTTTTTCATACATTTGATTTGCGCGTTTCCGCCGACACGGGAAACCGATATTCCCACGTTAATGGCCGGACGGACGCCCTCGTTAAACAGCGATGTCTCCAAGAATATCTGTCCGTCGGTAATGGAAATCACGTTGGTCGGGATATACGCAGATACGTCTCCCGCCTGTGTTTCGATAATCGGCAATGCCGTCAATGAGCCGCCGCCTTTTATCACCGGTTTTAACGCCTCGGGCAAATCGTTCATGGTGGAAGCCACTTTGTCGTTGGAGATGATCCGCGCCGCCCGTTCCAGCAAACGGGAATGTAGATAAAATATATCGCCCGGATACGCTTCACGCCCGGAGGGACGCCGCAAAATCAGGGAAATCTCCCGGTAAGCCACGGCCTGCTTCGATAAATCATCATAAATGACCAGCGCATGGCGGCCGCTATCCCGGAAAAACTCGCCGATGGTTGCTCCCGCAAAAGGCGCGTAGTAACGCATGGCGGCCGAATCGGAAGCGTTCGCCGCTACGATTACGGTATATTCAAGCGCATGATGCTCGCGCAGGACATTGACTAACGAGGCTACGGAAGAGGCTTTCTGCCCGATAGCCACGTAGATGCAATACACAGGGTCGCCCTCGTCGAAGTTTTTGCGCTGATTGATAATGGTATCTATGGCGATGGCCGATTTTCCGGTCTGGCGGTCGCCGATAATCAACTCGCGCTGTCCGCGGCCAATGGGCACCATGGAATCAATCGCTTTGAGTCCCGTCTGCAAAGGCTCTTTCACGGGCTGGCGGTAGATCACGCCCGGCGCTTTCCGCTCCAGCGGCAAACGGATCGTCTCTCCGAGAATCGTTCCCTCGCCGTCAATGGGTTCTCCCAACGTGTTGACGACGCGGCCTAACAAGCCTTCGCCCACGTTGATAGACGTCATCTGCCCGGTACGTTTCACCTTGAAGTCTTCCTTCACACGGTTGCCGCCGTCCATCAGCACCACTCCGATATTATCTTCTTCGAGGTTCATGGCGACTCCTACCACGCCGTTTTCAAACTCAATCAGTTCGCTTGCACAAACTTTTTCAAGCCCGAAGACGCGGGCAATGCCGTCTCCTACTTCCATCACAACTCCGGTTTCCTCGAATGCCGTCTTGGTGTCCACCTCTTTTAACTGCATCGACAGAATATCGGATATTTCATTTGGTTTTATCATGACTATAATGAATTGAACATTGTAAAACTCTATTTATTTTTCACCCGGACTTAGAAATTCCGTACGGATATCTTTCAGTTTCCGGCTTATGGAGGCGTCAAACAGCTCTCCATCCATCTCTATAATCATCCCGCCGATAAGGTCGGAATTGACTTCAAACAGGAACTCCGTCTTTTTCGTTGTCCGCGCTTTGACGACAGCCTGTATTTTCGCTTTCATCTCCTGCGTAAGCTCCACGGCCGTAGTTACTTTCACGTCCACAATCCCATAGACCTCCCGGTAGATTCGCTGGTACATCAGGGAGATGGGTTTCATGTACATCTCCCGGTGATTCTTCACTAACAAACGGATTGCCTGCAAGTAAACGCCTTCCGGTTCGATTCCCACAGCCGCTGCCAGAAGTTTGATTTTGGAGTCGGGCGACAAGACCGGATTCAGCAAGGCTTCCTGCAACTTCGGATAGTTGTCGTAATTCTCCTGAAACACAATCATCTTCCAGTAAATAAACCGTTGCATCTTCTGCTCTCCGGCATATTTGAACAACGCCCGGGCGTATCGCCGCGAAATCAACCCTTCATTCATACGCTAATTCCCTGTTCCCCGTTTAATTACTTACTTCGCTCAGCAACTTCTCTATCAACTCCATTTGCGCGGAGTCGTCGGAGAGGTTTTTACGGACTACCTGCTCGGCGATTTGCAGCGAGAGCAACCCGGCTTGTTTACGCAGTTGCAGTTCGGCGTCTATCCGGGCGTGTTCGATGGATGCTTTGCCGGCGTCCATAATCTTCTTCGCCTCGTTAGCCGCTGCCTGTTGCGCGTTTTCGATAATCTCCTGCTTCATGCGTTCCGTTTGCTGCAATGTTTCCAATTGTTGCTTACGGGCTTCGGCCAATAACTCCCGGACATCCGCCTGCGCCTGTTCCCTATCCTTTTTTGCTTCCTGAGTGTATTCCACGCCTTTATCAATAAAGGCCGCCCGCTCCTCCATGCTTTTGATGACGAAGGGCCAGGCATACTTTCCCAAGATTCCCAAAAGAATCAGAAAGACGACCAGCATCCAAAACGCTAACCCAAATTCCGGTGTAAACAGTGCCATACGCTTGTTTTAAACGAATAGCACCATAAAACAAATCACGATAGCAAAAAGGGCGACGCCCTCAATCAATGCGGCTATCACAATCATATTGGTTCGAATCTTATTGGTCGCTTCCGGCTGACGGGCAATACCGTCCATTGCCGACGCGCCGATTTTACCAATACCTAAACCTGCTCCCAGCACGGCAATACCTGCGCCGATTGCCGCACCGAGTTTTGCCAAACTTACGCCGGCTGCTGCCTGTAATAAAATCATACTTAACATAACTTTCTCAATTTTAGATTTATTATTTTATATGTCATTTTTTAATTTCTAATCTCGCGCCAA
>JAISJX010000157.1 GCA_031261145.1 Tannerella sp. | reverse complement strand
GATTTATTTACAAATACAGCCATATCATCGAAATAAACCAGTTCGACGAATTGCGGAAAATCATTGAGCGTGATTATTCAACATTCAGTGGCAAGGTGTTGGAAAAATATTTCCGTGAGAAATTCATAGAACAGGGAGGCATTACCCAAATAGGCGGCTATTGGGACAAAAGCGGCGAAAACGAAATTGACCTTATCGTACTCAACGAAACGGAACACCGCGCACAAATTGTTGAAATAAAGCGAAGTGCACATCATATTCGTTATAAATCGTTGACGGAAAAAGCAGCGGCAATGCTTGCGAAAACCGGGCAACTGAAAGGCTACGAAATTGAATATAAAGGGCTTTCGATGGCAGATATGTAAACCAATCTATTATGAGCAAGATACCTCTCGTCATCGGCATTACCGGACATCGCAACATCCCCGCGGAATACATCGCCCCGTTGCGGGAAAAAGTGCGCGAACTGCTGCTTCGTTTGCAAGCGGACTATCCACATAGCGAAATCATCGTGCTTTCCGCACTGGCAAAGGGTGCGGACACGCTTTGCGCCGAAGTCGCCCTCGAAACAGGCTGTACACTTATTGCCTCGCTCCCCATGGAGGCAGAAGAATATCGAAAAGATTTCGCCGGTACGGACAGGAATGTTTTCAACAGATTGGCCGGTTCTGCAAAATGCTGTTTTCCTGTTCCGCTGACTGATGCAAAACCAAATGATGCGCCGCGCGATTATTTTTACCGGCAACTTGGACGTTACCTGACCAGCCATTGCCATCTGCTTCTGGCGCTTTGGGACGGAGATGAACGGGTTATTCTACCGGGTGGCACGGCTGATGTGGTACGAATGGCTTTGGACGGATTTTCCGGGAATGCAAAGGATATTTTGGACAAAGCGGCTGTGCTGCATCCCGTACTTCAGTTGGTAACTCCGAAGAATGACGCGAATTTGCCGGAAAACCCGCTTGCTTTCCGGTTTATGCAGCCCAGCCGTGAAACCGGATATGTCTCCGGATTTGAAGGGTTACCTGTTTTTGAAGATATTGAAAAATTCAACCTCGACGTATCTGCCAACGCGACGTATATAAAACAGAACGAAGCCGCGTGTATATCGGGCTGTCTGGGAGATTCTGCGCTTCCCGAAGACAATACCTCTCAATCGCTTGCGGGCGCTTTTGCCGCTTCTGACGCCCTCGCATTACTTTATCAGCGCAAACGGAATACGGTGATCGGCAGCCTTTCTTTTGTAGCGCTTGGACTGGTGTTGTCGTTCCTGCTTTATGATGAAGCCGAATCCGTAACCGCACTGGTCGTGTACGGCGGGTTGCTTGTGGCAGCTTGGTTGATATACAGGCGGGTAGAAAAAGGGAAATGGCACGAACGATACCTGCTATATCGCGCTTTGGCGGAAACATTGCGCGTGCAGTTGTATATGCGTGTTGCCGGAATGGAATTTCAACCGGAGATACCGGCCTGGCGCAGAGAACGCACGCTGACTTTTATTCAAGGGGCGACACTTCCGTTTGCCGTTACGCTGCCGCAATTCTCCGGAAACAGGCAATCGGTCGAAGCGTACTGGATTGAAGGGCAACTTGCCTATCACCAAAGTTCCATATCTAAAAAGGGAGGCCGTCATCGCCTGAATATCGCCATGACACAATGGCTAATGCTGGTTGCAGTGGCATTTTATTTGGTTGTACTTGCCTGCGAAACGGCTTTTCCCAATGTAGTAATGGATGCCGTTATTATCGACCTCTCCAAAACACCGCTTCCTGCCAAAGCATTGCTGACGGTAAGCGGTCTTTTCAAAATCATCCTCGGAACGTTGTTTGCCGGCATCGCTTTCCTGTCTAATTATTACGGAAAACAAGCATTGCCCGAACAGATGGATAATGACGATAAAATGCAACGCCTGTTTTCGTTGGCAAAGCAGGAAATTACAGGCAGCAACGGCAAACCCGCATCCAAACAGCTTGTTCTACGTTCTCTTGCTTCGGCTCATGTAGAAGAAACCCTCAGTTGGTACATTTACAACAGCAACAACGCGCCGGAGTTGCTGATTGGATAATCGCTACGGTATCTGATAATACGATTTACAAACACTATAAACGGCTAAAAAACAAACTGTTCCCCATTCCGAATGTTACGTTGAAGGTTATTAACGGCGCCGGTTACCGGTTAACTGCTAATAAGGAATAAGCCGAAGTTCATAACTTAAAAAATATTAAATTTATCAGTTTATTTGCGTATGTAAATTGTTTAATCTTTCTTTGTGGCATATTTGTGTATGACACTAAAACAAAAGATGGTCTGAGTGCAGAAAAAGAAGATGGTTTGTGTAATAAAGCTATGGTTTTTTAGTTTTTAATAGATAACAGGAAAAGAATATGAGCATATCCATTCAGGGACTGACGAAGGTATTTCCTAATGGGAATTACGCATTGAAAGGGATTGATTTAGAGATACCGACCGGTATGTTTGGCCTGTTGGGGCCTAACGGCGCGGGAAAATCTACTTTGATGCGTATTTTGGTGGCCTTGCTGGAACCGACTGCGGGAAAAGTGGAGATTTTCGGATATGACTTGCAAAAACACCGGAAGGAAATACGGAAAATCCTGGGTTACCTGCCGCAGGATTTCCGCTTCTTTGCTAAATATAAAACGTATGAGTTCCTGGACTATGCCGCCCGTTTGTCGGGCATGAACAGCCGGAAACAACGCAAACAGGCGGTGGATGCCATGCTCGAAAATGTCGGGCTGTTTGATGTGCGCGAACGGTATGCCAACAAACTGTCGGGTGGTATGAAACGCCGCTTAGGAATTGCACAAGCCTTGATTCACAGACCTAAACTGATCATTGTGGACGAGCCGACCACGGGTTTGGACCCGGAGGAGCGGATTCGTTTCCGTAACCTTTTGTCGGAGGTCAGCGAGGAGGATGTGACCATTATCCTGTCCACCCATATCGTGGGCGATATTTCAAGCACCTGCAAGAACATGGCGCTGATGAACAAAGGTGAGGTTTCTTTTTTCGGTTCGCCGGAAGATATGCTGAAACGGGCGGAGGGAAAGGTCTGGCGGATTATGGTCACTGCCAACGAATTGGCGGAAGTGGACAAACGGTATCCCATCATCACGACGATTCCGTCCGATTCCGGGTGGGAGGTGCAGGTGGTTGCGGATGAGGTAGTTGGATTCCAGGCGGAAGCCTGTCCGCCCAATCTGGAGCATGCGTATGTGTATTACATGGAAAACGACCTGAATATCAGGGGCGTTGAACGTATAACTTCCTAAATTGACCATGCGTATGTCTTTCATATCCAATATACAATCCGTATCAAAGTACGAAAGCAAGCTACTGATGAGGAGCTGGTTCTTCCGGATTTTTGCGCTTTTGTCCCTGTTTTTTATCACCATTTTTAACATCGCTATGTGTTGGGGAGATATGGACTGGGCCTATAAAGCGATTTCGTCCAATATTCCCTATTTCAGTCTGTTGATATTGAATATCTTCCAAGCCATTTCCGCTATCTTTCTTGCATCCGATTTTCTTAAAAGGGACAAGAAATTAGATACGTCGGAGGTCTTTTATGTGCGTCCGCTGAGCAATGCGGAGTATGTACTCGGTAAACTATGGGGAAATTTGCGGGTATTTATCTTCCTGAACGGGGTGGTTATGGGTATTTCGCTGTTTTGTACGGCTACATCTCCTCATGTTGCCATAGACTGGAGCGCTTACCCGATTTATTTCATCCTAATCAGCATTCCTACATTAGTCTTTATTATCGGGCTTTCCGCCTTTTTAATGTCGGTTCTGAAAAACCAGGCGGTTACTTTTATTCTTTTGTTGGGCTATATCTTGCTTTCAATCATTTATTTAGAAAACAAATATTATAGTCTGTTCGATTATATGACGTATTTTCTCCCGTTGGCCAAATCATCTATTGTCGGTTTTACGAACACGGAGATGCTGTTAAATCACAGGGGAATCTATTTGTTTGCCGGACTGGCATTTATATTTGTAACCATTACGTTTTTCGCCCGGCTTGCAAACACCTCGCGGAGTAAATACGGATGGCTGGCGCTCTCCGTCATCATGGTGGGAATCAGCGGATGGTTTGCGTACAAACATGTCCACACCATTACCGGCGAAGATGAAATGCGCCGCCACTATACCGAACTGAATAACAAATACGTACATTCGCCGAAAATGTTTATCGACCGATACGACATTTCCGTTGAGCAACAGCCTCATTCGTTCCGCTCGGAAGTGAAAATGCAGGGAATTGCACTAAGCACGGCTTCGGTCTTTACTTTTTGCCTGAATCCGGGACTGAATATACAGGAAATCAGCGGGGAAGCAGGACAAGCATTGGAGTACGAACGGGAGCGCCAGATTGTGCTGGTTGATTTTGGAAAAGAGTTATCCGCAGGTGATACGGCCTGTATTACAATCAAATACAGTGGACGAGTGGATAACGCTTTTTGTTATTTGGATATCCCGGCCAAGTTGTTGCAGGAAAGTTACCATGTTGCCAACACGCTCCGTTCGGATAAGCAATATTGCTTTCAGACGCCCGATTATCTGATGTTTACGCCGGAAACGTATTGGTATCCCCGTCCGGGAACGGCTTATAGCAGCGAAAGCCCGGATTGGCAACAGATTTATTTTAGCCAATTTAACCTGAATGTGAAGCCATTACCGGGGCTTGTTCCGATATCACAAGGGGAAGAAACGGAAAATGGAGACGGTTCATACTCATTTATTCCGGAATATCCGGCGCAGGCAATCAGTTTGGTTATTGGCAAATACATGCGGCAACGCATTGAAACGGAGGGTATCAGCTACGAACTCCGGTTTATTGAAGGTCATGACTATTATGCGGCGGCTTTCGATTCTATCCGGGATACGATTCCCGCCCTTATCCGTGAGTACAAGGAGAATACCGAGCGTACCTACCATTTGGAATATCCATTCAAACGTTTCTCTGTTGTGGAAGCACCTGCCCAGTTTTCTGTCTATACACACACCTGGTCGTTGGCGAAGGAAAATGTTCAGCCGGAAATGGTTTTTGTGAGTGAAAAATTATGGACGGGCTGGTTTGAGTTTGAAAATGAAATAAAAAGAAGGAAACGATGGAATCAATCCATAACAGAGGAAGATGCGCAAATGAATGTGTTGAGGGATGCGCTCCAGCAGATTCCATTATTTCCGCAACTCTACAATTTCCGGTACAATATTTTTTCTTCCGAATGGCCGGTAGCCAACCGGATTGTGGAATATTATCTACAGGAAGAGAAGAATACACCGACAAGAAGAAATTCGCCAATTGTGTTTGAAGGCGGTGTTACCATCGATTGGAATGCGGGAAACGGCGGATTGACCAACGATGAGAAAGCCAATCAATTGATGGAAAAACAAAACCTCAAAGACTTGCTGGCCAATGACGAATACCGGGAATTATCGAGTAGCGTTATTCGTCTGAAAGCGAAACAGTTGTTTGCCCCGGCCGAACTTACTACCGATATCAGCGCTTTCCGTGAATCCGTTTATGCGCTGTTGAACCGGAATACGTTCCGGAATGTCCGGTTTGAAGAAGTCCTGGATACGCTGGGCGCATTGAGCCGGACGGATTTGCGTTCAAGGCTGACGGAATGGTTTCAACCAACACTCTTGCCTTTTTACAGCATCGAAAAGCCGGAAATTATCCGCTATTCGCATAGAGGCAAGGATGTTTATGTGCTGAAAATCACAATAAACAACCTGTCCGATAATGATGGAATTGTCAATATAATCACCCGTTTAGGCGACGGGCAGGCGCAAAACGACCCGCGAACCAACCGGAATCTATGGGTTGGAGCGCATCAAAGCAAACAGGTGGTTACGTTCTGGGACGAAGCGCCCAGAAGCGTTGCCTGCAACACGATTATATCGGATAATATCCCGTTTACGGTGGAGCAGCCGGTGGACAATATCCGTCAGGAAAACAGGGAACCGGCCGAAAAGGAAGGCGATTATCCGGTAGCCGAATTTTCCTCGTTGCCTTCGGAAGAAGTGATTGTCGATAACGAAGATTCGCTTTTCTTCCTTTCAAAAGAAGTGGTTACGGGTCTGTTGCCCAAATGGTTGAATAATAATACGGATACGGCGTTTCGCTATTCGGACTTGCCCTCGTGGCGACGTGCGCCGATTCAATGGACAGCGACGACCAACCCTGGGTTTTACGGACAAAATATCCGTTCCGCTTATGTGGTAAAAGGCGGCAGCGGCAATCATGCGGCTACGTGGAAAGTGCCTGTTCCTTCGGCCGGCAATTATGAGGTTTATTATCATCTGTTTAAAGACCAGAATCAAAACCGGCGGAACCGTTCGGGAAACAATGGCGCGGAATATCACTTCAAAATTCAATACGAAGGGGAAACCGAAGACGCCTATCTTGAGCTGCAACGCGCCGGGAATGGTTGGGAACGGTTGGGCGCCTATTATTTCGGAAAGGATACGGTGCGTATCACACTGACCAATGAGACGAAGGAGCGACGGGTGACAGCCGATGCCGTAAAAATTGTAAAACGATAGCAAGTTGAAATAGAATTAATTATTAAAAGGAGAGATATATGCGAAAAAATGGATTACCTGTAAAAAAACGAATGTGGATAGCGGCGATTCTCTGCATGCTGGCGTTGCCTGCCGGTGCGCAACACTTGCTGACTATGGAAAAGGCAATGGATATCGCACAAGCGAATAGCCCGAATATACGCACGTCCCTGATGAATCTGGAGCAGCATAAACAGTTGTTGATTGCCCAGCGCGCCTCTCTCAAATCCCGGTTTTCGCTGGATTTATCGCCGCTCGATTACAGCAAAGACCGGCGGTTTGATAACCGGCTTTCGCAATGGTACACCAACGAATCGTTCAGTTCGGGAGGGCTTTTCCATGTGGACCAGCCTATCTTGCTCACCGATGGCGTCCTTTCATTGAATAACCGGTTTTTGTGGCAGAATAATAATTCGGAAATCGAGGGTGTGAAGAATAACAACAAGGCGTTCACTAATAGCCTTTACCTGCAACTCGTGCAGCCGGTTTTCACGTATAATACCCGCAAAATGGCGCTCAAAAAAATCGAATTTGACCTGGAAAACGCCAATATTGACTACGCTTTGCAGCGGCTTAATACGGAAAAGCTGATAACCAACCAGTTCTATTCCGTCTATATGTCACAGAATAATCTGGATATCAGCCGGGAAGAATTGGAAAACGCAAAAAAAAGTCACGAGATAATCAAAGACAAGGTGGAAGCTGATTTGGCTGCCAAAGATGAGCTTTTTCAGGCGGAACTGAACTTAGCCACAGCCCGTTCCACCGTAGAAGAGAACCTGGCTTCGCTCGAAGACGCCAAAGACCAGTTGAAAAAAGCGCTGGGAATGGATCTAAACGAAGAGTTGAGCGTCGTCGCCAATATTGCGGTGGATTCTATTTTGATTGATGAGGAAAAAGCGATTACGCACGGCTTGGGTTCGCGGCTGGAACTGCGCCAGCGGGAGATACAGTCGGAATTGCTTGAATTTCAACTGATACAAACGAAAGACGATAATAAATTCAAAGGGCAGATTTCGCTTTCCTTAGGTCTGACGGGCGATGATAAGCAATTTGGTGATATATACAATAATGCGACACAGAATCCGCGGGTTTCCATTACGCTGTCAGTCCCCATTTTCGATTGGGGCGCCAACAAAGCGCGTGTCCGCGCACAGAAAATAGCCATGGAAATGAACGATTTGAATGCGCACGAAGAAAGAGTGGATGTGGAGCTGAATATCCGTCAGGTATGCCGGAATCTTCAGAAACTGAGAACGCAGATTGAAATTGCGGCGCAGAACGTGACCAACGCCCAACTCACCTACGACCTGAACCAGACCCGCTACCGCGAAGGCGATATTACCGGTATGGAAATGAATCAGTTCCAAACGCAGTTGTCCAATAAAAAAATGGCGTATGCGCAGGCGCAGATTAATTATAAAATCGAGTTGCTAAATATAAAGATATTGTCGCTCTACGATTTTGAAAAAGATGTAGCGATTGTACCGCTGGAAGAGTTTAAAAATTAAGAATTTAGAATTGAAAATCAAAAAACAATAATAAGATGAAATCTGCATTAGTTAATACATTATTTGACGTACCGCGTTCGGCGCTTCTGATTTTGCTGTTTGCGCCTCTGTTGGCCGGTTGTAACAATCAGCCGCAAAATTCCCAAAACGACATCGCTTCGCCGGTGACTGTCAAGGAATTGAAAAAAGGGTCTATCAGTAAGTTGATTAACACGACGGGGACGGCTCAGCCCACGTATGGTGTGGAATTAGCCTCGCTGATGAGCGGAGCCTACAAACTCCAAACGAATCCGGCTACGGGCAAACCGTTTAAATTAGGCGATAAAGTATCGAAAGGACAGGTGATTATCCGTCTGGAAGATAAAGAGTATGAAAACAATATCGCGATGGATTCCAAAGAGCTTAGCCTGGAATTGGCCGAACAGGAACAGACGAAACAAAATGCGTTGCTTGAAAAAGGCGGCGTGACCATGTTTGATGTGCGCAACTCCGAGGTCAAAGTGACAAACGCCCGTCACGAGGTTGAAAGTGCAAAGCTGAGCCTGGAAAAAATGGAATTGCCCGCGCCTTTCGGCGGCGTCATCGTGAACCTGCCACACTATACCACGGATGTGAAGGTGGAACAGGGCAAACCGATGGTCGGTATTATGGATTACGGACAGATGTATATGGATGTGAATCTGCCGGAAAGCGCCATCTCGTATGTGAAAGCAGGTCAGCCTGTTCACATCACCCATTATACACTGCCGGACGATACGCTGAAAGGCGTCATCGGCGAACTGTCCCCGGCTATCAGCATGGAAACGCGGACATTCAAAGGCAAAATACTGATTCAGAACAACAGGCTATTGTTGCGTCCGGGCATGTTTGTGAAAGCGGACATTGTTGTGGATGAAGCGAATAGCGCTATTATCATTCCGAAAGAGGTCATCCAGTCCAACCGTCAGCGGAAATTCGTGTATATTGTTGAAAAGAATACGGCTGTGTTGCGCAATATCAAAATCGGATTGGAAGACGAAACCAATGCGGAAATACTGGAAGGGCTGAACGAAAACGACAACCTGGTGGTTCGCGGGTATGAAACGCTAAGGGAGAACAGTAAAGTGAAAGTACAGAGATAGAAAGGAAAAGATGAAAAATATTGTCAGGTTTGCGGTGAACAATCCGGTTACAATCTGCATGGTTGTGCTGGCTCTGTTGTTGTTGGGGAAAATCTCCTACGACCAACTGAGCGTGGATTTGTTGCCCGATTTAAATAACCCCCGGCTCTTTATTGAGGTCAAAGCCGGGGAGCGCCCGCCCGAAGAAATCGAGAAACGGTTTGTGAAGAATATGGAAAACATGGCGGTACGTCAGAGCGACGTCACGGGTGTTTCTTCCGTCATCCGCACAGGCTCGGCGCGTATTACCGTCGAATATGCCTGGACGAAAGACATGGACGAAGCCTTTCTGGATTTACAGAAAGCGATGAGTTCATACTCGCAGGACAAGGAAATTACGGAGTTCAAGATTACGCAGCACGACCCGAACCAGTCGCCGGTCATCCTGATTGGGATGTCGCACCGGAACATCACGGATATGTCCGAACTGCGGAAAGTGGCTGAAAACTATGTGCGTAACGAACTTATCCGTCTGGAAGGCGTTGCCGACGTTTCGCTTTCGGGTGAAGAAATCAGCACATTGATGATTCTGACCGACCCCTACCGGCTTGATGCGTTTCAATTGAGAATCGACGACATCGCTTCGCGCATTGAATCTAATAATCAGAATGTTTCCGGCGGACGAGTCAGCGAAATGGGCTTGCAGTATTTGGTGAAAAGTTCGAGCCTGTTCGCTTCGGAAGCCGATTTTGAAAATCTTATCGTTGGTTATAAACCGGTTGAACAGCAGAACGCTACCGCAACAACGACCACCGCCGAAGGAACCAACCGGGCGCCTTTATTTCTCAAGGAAGTAGCCACTGTTAAATTTGAAAACGAACGCCCGGAAAATATCGTACGGATTAACGGCGAACGAAGTCTGGGTTTGTCCATTTATAAAGAAATGCGTTTCAATACGGTAAAAGTGGTGGACGAGGTAAGCCGCCAGTTGACTTCCATCGAACAGGCGTTGCCGGGTTATCATTTTCAGGTGATTAGCAACCAGGGCACGTTCATCAAAGAAGCGGTCGGCGAAGTGAAAGACAGCGCGTTGCTGGGAATTATCCTGGCGGTTATCGTGCTGTTTATCTTTCTCCGCAGGATTGGCGCCACGCTGATTGTGAGCTTGGCTATCCCGATTTCGATTATAACAACCTTCAACCTGATGTATTTCACCGGCTTGACGTTGAATATCATGACTTTGGGCGGACTTGCATTAGGCGCGGGCATGTTAGTGGATAATGCCATTGTGGTGATTGAAAGCATCTTCCAGAATCAGGAAAGGGGGCTTTCTCCCAAAGAAGCGTCCGTCACCGGGACATCCGACGTCGGCGGGGCGGTCATTGCTTCGACGCTGACCACGATTGTCGTATTCCTCCCGATTGTTTACCTGCACGGCGCATCGGGCGAATTATTTAAAGACCAGGCATGGACAGTGACCTTTTCGCTCGTTTCGTCCCTGCTGGTTGCGATATTCGTCATTCCCGTGCTGTATAATTACCTTGCCGGAACGAAGAAAAAAGCGGAGACAGAAGCGAAATCCATCCGGATGACCCGTTACGGGAAGATGCTCCGCCGGTTTTTGCAACACCGGTGGGTCGTGATTGGCGTGGCCGTCCTGTTGATCGCCTTGTCGGGATTGCTTATCCCGTTTATCGGCACGGAGTTTATGCCGAGCGCCGAAAGCAAGGCATTCACCGTTTCAGTGAAGATGCCGGAAGGCACGAAATTAGAACGAACCGCCTCCGCCGTGGATAACCTGCAGGAAATCCTGCAATCCATCACCAACGACCCGCAACTGACGGTTTACAGCCATACCGGCGCGGGAAGCACCTCGGATAACGCGGTTTTTGAAGGCGAAAATACGGCGATGATAAAAGTGATTCTTTCGCCGTCCTGCACGCTCTCGCCGGAAGCCGTCATCACCCGGTTTGTGCAGACCGCCGAAAACGCCGACGGCATGGAATTGACTGTTCGTCAGGACGAAAACTCGCTGAGCAGTCTGCTGGGCAGCGAAGGAGCGCCGGTTGTCGTGGAAGTGAAAGGCGAAGATTTGGACGAAATCGCCGAACTGACGGAAGAAGTAAAAAACCGGATGCTCAACGTGGACGGTTTGTATAACGTCATGTCGTCCATCGAAAATGGCGCGCCCGAAATCACCATTTCCATCAACCGCATGGTGGCCGGAATCAATAACCTGAGTGTGGCAACCGTCATCGAACAATTGAAACAACAACTGAGCGGACGCGAAACCGGACAGATGGAATACCGCGGCGAGATGCGTAATATCCTCATCAAATTGCCGGACATCGGATTGAGCAATCTGGGGAACCTGTTAATCAAAACAGGCACGCAAGAGTTTCGTTTGCAGGAAATTGCAATTATCGAACAGACACAGGCCCCGAAAGAAATCCTCCGCCGCAACCAAAACCGGATAAGCAAGGTCATGGCAGACCTCGAATCCGGCAAATCGTTGGACAAAGCTGCGCAGGATCTACGGCTGATAATCAAAGACATCGACATCCCGGTGAATTATTCGATAACCGTCGTCGGCGAAGAAGAAAAAAGAAAAGAATCCATGGACAGCCTGCTGTTTGCGCTTTTGCTCTCCATCATTTTAGTGTATATGGTGATGGCGTCTCAATTTGAATCCCTGTTGCATCCGTTCACTATTTTGCTGACGATTCCGTTTGCGCTGGTCGGCGCTGTCCTTGCATTTTTTATTGCGGGGATGACGGTCAATATGATGGGTGTGATTGGCGTGGTGATGCTGGCCGGGATTGCGGTCAATAACTCGATTTTGTTGGTGGATCGCATCAATCAACTGAAAGCATCCGGGTTAGGACTTACAGACGCCATTGTCGCAGCCGGCCAGCAACGAATCCGCCCGATTCTGATGACCACGCTGACGACCATTCTGGCGTTGTTGCCGCTCACATTCAGCTTCGGCGAAGGCAGTTCGTTGCGTACGCCGATGGCGACAGCCGTTGTCGGGGGATTGATAACTTCCACCATCATGAGTTTGATGGTCATTCCCTGCATGTATTATGTACTGGAACAGATGAAGCGAAAAATACTAAAGGAAAACCCGGAATGAAGTTTTTATTAGACAGGAAGATAACAATCTCCATGCTGTTTATTGCGCTTACCCTGACGGGGTATGTGTCGTATAAACAGCTTTCGTTGGAGCTGATGCCCAATGCCGAGCTGCCGAAGCTGTTCGTCATCGTCTCCTCAATACAGGATATGGACCCGGCATACGTGGAATCGGAAGTGATTATTCCTCTGGAAGGCGCCATCAGCGCTATCGGGGGCGTGGAAGAAATCCAGTCGTCGGTCGATGGCCGCCAGTCCAGCATCCAAGTCAGTTTCAAGAAAAACACCAATACCAAAATCACTTCGCTCAAATTAGAAGAGAAGATAAACGAAACCGCCGCCTCGTTTCCCGACGGGTTTAATGTGCAGGTGCAAAAGATAGATATGTCGATGTTTACGGCCTCTTTCATGACGTTGCAGGTGCGCGGTTCCGGCGGCACGGACAGGATACGGAACATCGTTGAAAAGGAAATTCGTCCCGACCTGGAAAATATAGACGGCGTCGCAGGTCTCAATATCTATGGCGGGCGCGAAAAAGCGATTGAGATACGTTTAGACCCGGACGCCTGCAAAGCGCTGAACCTGACGCCCTCCCAAATCAGCGCCGTATTGTCGCAAAATGCGCAGGAAAAAGCGTTTGTCGGTTATATCAAAGAGCCTGACCGGAACTATTTTATCAACGTAAACTCGTCCTATTCAAAAGTTTCCGACCTCGAAAACGTCGTTGTGGCGCCGGGGCCTATCCTGCTGAAAGACGTGGCGACGGTCTTTTTCGATGTAAAGGAAGAAACGTCGTACAGCCGCGTGAACGGCAAAGAATCCGTATCCATTTCACTGACAAACGATTCTCAAGCCAACCTGATTCAACTCTCTCACCGGACGTCGGATGTGGTCGATGAACTGAACGGGCGCCTGGGATCGCTTGACATAGAAGTTGTCATCCAGGCGAATACCGCTAAAATCATGGAAGATAACATCAACCAGATTATTCATCAGGCGCTGACTGGCGGCTTGCTGGCGATTTTGGTGCTGTGGATTTTCCTGAAAAATATCCGGTTGGTATGTATCATTGCCTTGTCCATACCCATTTCCGTTTTAACGGCTTTTAATCTGTTTTATGCATTCGGCATCACTGTCAACAGCCTTACGCTGATTGGTATAGCCCTGGCTGTGGGGATGTTATTGGATAACAGCGTCGTCGTGCTGGAGAATATTTACCGGTTGTCGGGCGGCGGAATGCCGCCGGAACGAGCGGTCACGCAGGGCACGAAGGAAGTATGGCGCTCCATTTTTGCAGCGACTTTGACAACCGTCACCGTGTTCCTGCCGTTCGTGTTTTCGGATAATTTCTTCATCAAACTGATGGGGCATCATATCGGCGTTTCCATCATTTCAACGCTGACTATTTCGCTGTTAGTCGCCCTGTTGTTCGTTCCGATGGTCACCTCTGTGATTCTGCGAGGGAAGAAAAGCAACAGTGTGTTTTACGAAAAAGTATCCCTTGCGCAACGGCCGGTGCAAATCTATTTCGTGCTCCTGAAAACCTGTATGCGCCATCCGGGAGCCACGATTCTCGGCTCCATCGTGGCGCTTTTTGTCACGCTTATTTTCGCGCTCACCGTCACTATCCAGCAGATGAAATCGGTTGATTCCGACCGCTTCAACCTGTACGTGACGATGCCGACCGGGAGTACGCTCGACAATACCGACCAGGCCGTCCGGGTGATTGAAGACCGTTTGGCCGAATTTCCGGAAAAGGACGAACTTATCTGCCAGATACGGGAACAGGACGCCGTATTGACCTTAGTGCTGAAAGAAAATTATCAGAAAATAGGGAAACGGGAGATTGGCGAAATCCGGTCGGATGTTCAGCGGCTCATTCAAAACATCAACAATGCCGAAGTTTCGCTGTCCGCACCGGCAAGCGGCGGCGGAAATGGCGGCGGGGGCGGCGGGTTTGCCGGTAGCAGCGGGACGGAAGGTTTTTTGCGGCTGCTGGGTATCGGCGACAACCGCGAACGCATCGTTATCAAAGGCAGCGATTTCAATGTGATGCAATTAGTGGGCGAAGATCTCCGCTACTATCTGGAACAACAGGATTTTATCCAGAACTCACGGGTGTCGTACGGTCGTCCCCAGCCGGAAATACGGTTGAATTTCGACCCGGTTTTACTTATTTCAAATGATATTTCCCGCCAGAATATTTCCGCCGGGCTGATGTCCCTCAGTTCGGATATATCTTCGGGTGCGTCGTTCAAAGTGGGCGAAGATACCTACGATATTGTGATTCGCAACACGCCGCCCGAAACGGAGGAAGAGGCGGAAGCCAAAAAACGGGATAAAACGGTCGATGACCTGCGCGTCGTGGAAATCCGCAGCGGCGCAGGCGGGCTGCACCAACTGAAAGATATTGCGGCGATTGACTACAGTCGCGGACGGTCGCGGATTACGCGCGTCAACCAGGAGAAACAAATTGAGGTGTTTTACAGTTTCTCGCGCGACGTCGAATCGTCCAACTCGCTGCTGGAAGGCTACCGGATGGATATTGACCGCCTGATTGCCGGCTACAACCTGCCGACCGGGGTTGCCGTCGAAGTGTTTCATGAAGAAGACCAACTGGCTGATTTCAAATTTCTCTTTTTAGCCGCGTTCATTCTGATTTTCATGATTCTGGCGTCCGTGTTCGAGTCGGTTGTAACGCCTTTCGTCTTGTCGCTTTCCATTCCGCTGGCGGCTATCGGTTCGTTGCTGGCGTTGGTTTTCAGTGGAAACAGTATCTTGAATGCCAATTCGTTACTCGGTTTCCTGATTTTGCTGGGCGTGGTGGTCAATAACGGGATTATCCTGATTGACTATTCCAATATCCTCCGCAAACGGGGCTACCGGCGCAACCGTTCGTTGATGATGGCGGGCATGTCGCGCATCCGTCCGATATTGATAACGTCGATTACGACAATTATCGCCATGTTCCCGATGGCGATGGGCGATTCGGAATATTCCGGCGTCATCGGGGCGCCTTTTGCCATTACGGTCATCGGCGGACTGACGTTCTCGACGCTTCTGACGCTCATTCTGGTTCCTACGGCTTGTATGGGATTGGAAAATACGCTGCAATGGTATCGCCAACTGTCGGTCAGGATATGGATGATCCATGCGATTCTTTTTGTCGCCGGCGTGACCTGCATCTATGTGTATATTGATGGATTTATCTGGCAATCCGCCTATATGGTCGCTCTGGTTATCCTGATTCCCGGCGCTACGTATTTCACGCAAAACAGTTTGCGGCAGGCAAAAGCCGAAATCATCCGGCCGGACGAAGAAATCCGGATTTCGGTTCGCAACTTAGTGAAAGTCTATGACCGGGCAGGACGTTTCAACCGGCAGTGGAACAGCGGTCTTCTGATTCGTAAACGATTGGGCGTTAGCAATGAATATCACTCCCTGAAAGAGTTCCTCTATGCTTCCTGGCAGTTTGCATTGTTGGGATTCGGGGTTTATTTTACGTTCTTCTACCTCAAAGACCGGTTGTGGATTTTCGTGCTTTCCATGGCGGTTTACGCGGGCGGTCTGTACCTGTGGCGGATGATTGGCCAATATCTCAGCCACCGCTTTAGCGGCAGCAAATTAGTCAAACGCCTGAACAGCCTTATGTTCTGGGGGATACCGCTCCTGATTCTGTCCGGGCTGTTCCGCAAATTAGACCAGCCTAACTTGGTGATTGCTATCGGGATAATCTGGGCTGTCTGCCTGCTTGTTTATATCACCTCGCGCTATCTGTATGGCAGGGAGGTGAATATCGAACGGGTGAAAGGTCGTTTCGGCGGACTGCGGCGCGTCTGGTTCCGGCTCGTGAAAAGCATTCCGCTCATCGGCAAACAGACCAAGCCTTTCAAGGCGTTACGGGGCGTTTCGATTGAAATAAAAACGGGCATGTTCGGCTTGTTAGGCCCTAACGGCGCCGGGAAATCCACCCTGATGCGCATTGTTTGCGGGATTCTGGAACAGAGCTACGGAAGCATCTGGATAAACGGCATGGACACCCGTATCTATCGCGAAGAGCTTCAAAGCCAGATTGGTTTCCTCCCGCAGGAATTTGGAACGTACGAAAACATGTCTTCGTGGGAATTTCTGGATTACCAGGCTATCCTGCGGGGAATTACCGACACGGCGCTGCGGAACGAACGCATCGAATATGTACTGAAAGCCGTGCACATGTACGACCGCAAGAACGATAAAATCGGCTCGTTTTCCGGCGGAATGAAGCAACGGGTCGGCATTGCGCTGATTTTGCTGCATCTGCCCCGTATCCTGATTGTCGATGAACCGACCGCCGGACTTGACCCGCGCGAACGTATCCGCTTCCGTAACCTGCTGGTAGAGTTGAGCAAAGACCGTATCGTCATCTTCTCTACCCATATTATTGAGGATATTTCCAGTTCCTGCAACCAGGTGGCGGTTGTGAACAAAGGCGAACTGAAGTATTTTGGCGTCCCGACCGATATGGTGGACATGGCCCAGGGAAAAGTCTGGCTATTCCCCATCGGCAAGACGGATTTTGAAGAGACATTAGACAAAACGAAGGTGATTCATCACATCCAGGACGGCGATATTATCCAGGTACGTTACCTGTCGATGGAACAGCCCTGCGAAGAGGCCGTGCCCGCCAAACCCAACCTCGAAGATGCTTACCTCTGCCTGTTGAAAAATATGAATTAATTGTGCGCGTATGAAACTGAAACAATATAGTAACATCCTAATCAAGTTGGTAAGATATAACCTGCGGGTGATTTTTGCCGGTAAATTCGTCTGGTTCCTGCTGGCGGCATTGGCGTTTTTCATCTTTTTCATGCTTCAAAGCGCCTGGAACGACGCCGAAATCAACGAAGGATTAGTGTATAATCTGCTGTTATTCCCCTGTCTGCTGCTTATTTTTTATCCCTCCGTCTTCGGCATACAGAACGACGAGGACGCCCGGATATTAGAAATCATGTTCGGCATCCCGAACTATAAGTACAAGGTGTGGGGGTTGCGGCTGCTGATGATTTACGTAGCCGTTTTTGTGATACTGCTGCTATTTTCCTACATCGCCGTCATCCTGCTGTATCCGGTCAATCCGTTCGAGATGTCTGTCCAGTTGATGTTTCCGATACTTTTTTTCGGCAATCTCGCATTTATGTTTTCAACGATTACCCGAAGCGGCAACGGCACTGCCGTCATCATGATAATCCTCAGCGTCGTCCTGTTCATTATAGCCGGGAATTTCGACCGTACGTACTGGAACATCGCCCTGAATCCCTTCAATGTGCCGAACAATTTTCTCCCGGCCATCTGGGACGAAATAGTCCTGCGCAACCGCATGATTCTCTTCATCGGCAGCAT
>JAISJX010000016.1 GCA_031261145.1 Tannerella sp. | reverse complement strand
ATTACAAGCAACGGGTGCAAAAAAGGGTCATCCAGATTTTTGCGTGTCCATTCCGCGAGTTCTTCCATCAGTAGGGGCGTATCAAAAGGCGTTGCAGTTTCAAATACAATGCCGATTTCCTTGCCGTCGGCATCAAAAGCCGCAACGGAATTGGAAATTTTCTTGTATTCGCCACGGTGCCGCTCGTCCTTACTAACATATTGCAACAGAATTTTATGCAGTTGTTTAATGTAGTTTTCCGAAAGCGGAATGACCGGAAAATCGTCAAAAATTGTATTCATCAGTTCGGCATAACCGGCCACTTCTTCCTCATCGCGCGACTTGAACGATTTTTTATGGATATGCGAAAGCAATTCTTCCACTTCGGCATCGGTCAATTTATTGCCTTCGATACGGTTGGACGAGCCGATTGATTCGATGGTTGATATTTTTTTGAGCGATTTGAGTTGTTCGGGGCGCAAACGGGCAAAACTCGTCCAAGCGCCCTTGAACTCGTCCAACTCCGCGATTTGCGTCAGCATTTGCGGCGTGATTACTATGTTTCTAATATGCAACATATTCCCTGTTTTTTTTCGGATAACGCCAATTGTCCGAACGTTGATTTCTTTTGAAATTAATACTGCAAAGATAACCTTATTATTTTATTTTTGACTGTTTTTTTTAAAAAAGTTCGTCGTGGAAAGGGCAAAAATTATTCCTTTGCTTTCTCCGCAAATTCCATCAGGTATGCTTTGATGAAACCATCTATTTTTCCGTCCATTACACCGTTTACGTCGGAAGTCTGGAAGTTGGTGCGATGGTCTTTCACGCGGCGGTCGTCGAACACGTAACTGCGGATTTGGGAACCCCACTCGATTTTCTTTTTCCCGGCTTCAATCTTGCTTTTCTCGGCTAAGCGACGCTGTAAAGCCATGTCGTACAGCATGGAACGGAGCAAGCGCATCGCATTCTCGCGGTTGTCGGTTTGCGAACGGGTTTCGGTGTTTTCTATCAGAATCTCGCGCGTTTCGCCGGTTTCGGGGTCTTTGTAATTGTAACGCAGACGGACGCCGGTCTCAACCTTGTTCACATTCTGTCCACCGGCGCCCCCTGAACGGAACGTATCCCAGGTGTAGTCTGCCGGATTAACTGCAATCTCAATCGAATCGTCCACTAACGGGGTCGCAAAGACGGAAGCAAACGAGGTCATCCGCTTACCCTGAGCATTATAGGGCGAAACTCGTACTAAGCGGTGTACGCCGTTCTCACCTTTCAGGTAACCGTAGGCATAATCCCCTTCGATTTGCATCGTTACGGTCTTGATACCGGCTTCGTCGCCATCTTGCAGGTTGCTGATTGTCAGTTTGTAATTGTTTGCTTCCGCCCAACGCATATACATTCGCATCAGCATCGACGCCCAGTCCTGGCTTTCGGTGCCGCCTGCTCCGGAATTGATTTTCAGGACGCAACTCATCTGGTCGGCTTCTTCCCGAAGCATATTCCGAAATTCCAGGTTTTCAAGCAATTCTAATGCGTGCGCAAAGGCGGCATCAAGCTCTTCTTCCGAGAGAATGCCTTCTTTCACATAGTCGTACGCCAGATTTAACTCTTCGGCGGCATCGTGCAGCTCTTTGTATAGCTCAATCCACTTTTTCAGGTCTTTCACTATTTTCATCTGCGTTTCCGCCCGCTTGGTATCTTCCCAAAAACCAGGGTCTTGAGTACGTAATTCTTCTTCTTCTAATTGGATCGTCTTAGCATCAACGTCAAAGGTACCCCCTCAACGCTTGCTCGCGTTCCAATACATCGTGTAATTGGTCTGAAGTTATCATTTTTCTATCTTTTTAATTATATAATATACTAATTATCAACCATTAATTTCGCTTACCATCTGTCGTGCTCTTTCTAAGGCTTCGTTGATGTTACTGCAAATATTTTCACCGCCGATACGTTTGTCCATATTGCTTTTTATCAATACATTGCGCACTTTCTCATTGACTCCTGACAGGATAATCCGGATGCCATCCTGATTCGATAAGCGGCAGAGGCTCTCTAAGTTATGCAATCCGGTCGAATCCATAAACGGCACTTTGCGCATACGGATAATGCGTACCTGCGACTTTACGCGACCCAATTGCTTCATACATTCGTCAAACTTGTTCGCAATGCCGAAAAAGAACGGCCCATTTATCTCGTAAACTTCTACTCCTTTGGGGATTACCAATACTTCTTTATCGTGGGGAATCTCTCCTTCCAACGATAAATCGACGGTGTCGGTCGATACGGAAACCTGCGTAGTTTCCATCATCCGGTGCATAAACAGCAACATCGCCAGCAACAGACCGATTTCAATGGCGATGGTCAGGTCGAAAATCACTGTCAGCAAGAAGGTTGTCAGCAAAACAATGACGTCGCTTTTCGGATTTTTCAGTAACGAACGGAATGTCCTCCATTCGCTCATGTTGTAGGATACGATTATCAACACGCCTGCCAGACAAGCCATTGGGATATGTTGCGTCAGCGGCCCCAAAAACAATAGAATCAGCAATAAAACGATGGCGTGAATGATTCCGGCGACCGGCGAAACCCCGCCATTATTAATATTAGTCATTGTGCGGGCGATGGCTCCGGTTACGGGAATACCGCCAAACAGCGGCACGACGATATTGGCAACGCCTTGCGCCATCAGTTCCGTGTTGGAATTGTGTCTGTCGCCCGTCACACCGTCCGCCACCGTCGCGGATAAAAGGGATTCTATCGCGCCCAACATTGCAATCGTGAAGGCGGAAGGCAGTAGCAAGTTCAGGGTGTCCATATTGATGGAAATCGTTTCCGGTTCGGGCAGGGATGCGTTGATCACAAAACGGTCGCCGATCGTTTCAATCCCGCTGATTCCGGCGTACTTGTGCAACAGGTAAGCAACGACCGTCATCAGGATAATCGCGACCAGCGAACCGGGTATTTTCTTGAAAAAACGGGGTGTCACCACAATAATCACAATGCTTAAAACACCGATTAACAGCGACCAAAGCGAGACGCTTCCGATATTTTGCCCATAGACAATCCATTTCGATATAAAATCAGCAGGGACTTTATCCATGCTCATCCCAAACAAATCTTTCATCTGGGTTGTGAAAATCGTCAGGGCGATACCGCTTGTAAATCCGACGACAATCGGGTAGGGGATAAATTTGATGACCGTTCCCAGCTTCAGAACGCCCATCAGGCAAAGTAAAATTCCCGCGATAAATGTGGCAATGGCAAGCCCTTCCAGTCCGAAATTCTGGATAACGCCGTAAACGATAACGATAAACGCTCCCGTCGGCCCGCCGATTTGCACGTTGCTTCCACCCAGGAAAGAAACGATAAAACCGCCGATAATCGCCGTAATCAATCCTTTCTCAGGACTTACGCCGGACGCAATACCAAAAGCAATAGCCAATGGCAACGCCACAATACCAACAATAATACCGGCCATCAAATCGCTAAAGAAGCGCTCTTTAGAGTATGATTTAAAAGTATGCCACAACTCTGGCCGAAAATCAATTGCCATTTTCATTCTTCTATTTACCTGTTAAAAGTGGCCACAAAGGTAATCACTTATAATTGAAAATGGAGAATTATGGCTTGAAAATTGTAAAAACGAATGAATGAGTTGTCGTAACGTCAAGTATAATAAGTATTAAGCATTTTGCCGGATTTATGAAATACAAGAATGATTCGGGAATAGAATCTGATAATGAATAGTTTAACAAATTACTTACTGTACTTTATACAATAAGTCTCTTTTCCCCTGAAATTCGTCTGATTATGTTTTATTAACGAATTAGATGAATAAAAAAGTTGTATTATTCGAGAAAAAAAACTAACTTTGTACCATTGGTATTATATGTAATTTTAAATTAATAAATTATGGGACAAAGTATTAAAGGAACAGAAACAGAAAAAAACCTGCTAAAATCATTTGCAGGTGAATCGCAGGCAAGAACTCGTTACACTTTTTTTGCAAGTGTGGCGAAAAAAGAAGGCTACGAACAAATTTCCGGTGTATTTACGGAAACGGCCAATCAGGAAAAAGAACATGCAGAACGCTTCTTTAAATTTTTAGAAGGTGGAGCGCTCGAAATCACAGCTTCTTATCCTGCCGGAAAAATCGGTACAACCATCGAAAACTTAGAGGCGGCCGCCGAAGGTGAAAACGAAGAATGGACGCTTCTTTATCCGACATTTGCCGATGTAGCGGAAAAAGAGGGCTTTCGTGAGATTGCAGTCGCTTTTCGCATGATTTTGAAAGTGGAAGAGGAACATGAGATACGCTATCGTAAACTGTTGGCTAACTTGGTCGATGGCTCCGTGTTTAAGAAAGAAGAGGAAATCACATGGCAATGCCGCAATTGCGGATATGTGCATAAAGGGAAATCTGCGCCCCAGAAATGCCCGGCCTGTGAACATCCGCAAGCGTATTTCGAACCGAAAAAAGAAAATTATTAAATGATTGGGGCTGACCAAAAAGTCTGGTTTCGTCATTGCGAGCCGTAGGCGAAGCAATCCAAAGTATTGATTATTAATGGATTGCTTCGGGATTTGCCCTCGCAATGACGTGCAAAATACCCTTTTTGGTCAGCCCCGCATTGTTTTACGCAAAGAACGCAAAGTTTGATTGATTCATCCTTTGCGTTCTTTATTTTTTGTCCTTTGTGGTCAGCGTTTTTTATTACTCATATTCAAAACCATACGTCTTACCTTTTTCGGTGGCGGGCACTCCCTTGGACATCCACACGGGCGCGGGCGCGCCTTTCAGGTAATGGTCAAAGAATTGCTGGAGGCGGATACTTAAATCCTTGCTGTTCTTCCGCTCGGTGAGGTTATGCTCTTCGCCGTTGTACTGCAGGAGCCAGACGGGTTTGCCTAAGCGGCGTAAGGCTATGAAATATTCGATTCCCTGATACCAGGGCACGGCGCCGTCTTTGTCGTTGTGCGTGATTAACAGCGGCGTTTCTACCTTATCGGCAAAGAAGAGAGGCGAGTTTTCGCGGTACAATTCGGGCGCTTCCCAGATGGTTTTCCCGATTCGCGACTGGGTTTGTTCGTACTGGAACGCCCGGCTGATTCCGGTGCCCCAGCGTATTCCCCCGTAGGCGCTGAACATGTTGGAAACGGGCGCTCCTGCGCCGGCGGCTTTGAACAGATTGGTGCGGGTGATGAGGTAGGCAGTCTGGTACCCGCCCCAGCTTTGCCCTTGAAGCGCCATGTTCGCTTTGTCAATCCAGGCGTTTTCGCATAATTTTTCTACGCCGGAGACAATGGAATTGTAGGCGCTCTCGCCGGGATGACCGATGGTATATTGAATATCAGGCGTAAAAACGATGTAACCCTGGCTGCAGAAGAACGGAATATTGATGATTGAGCGACTGGGGACGGGGGCGATGTAACTATAGAGGTTATCCGAAAGTTTTTCGTAGAAATAAACCATCAGCGGATATTTTTTCGCCGGGTCGAAGTCTTCGGGCTTATAAACAATGCCTTGCGTAGGTTTCCCGTCATAAGTAGTCCATGATACCAGTTCCGCCGTTCCCCAGTTGTAATCGTTCTGCTGCGGATTGATGTCGGACAGGCGGCTTTCGGTTTTCCAACTGTTGGCGGTGGCGTACAAGTCGGGGGAGGTGTGGAAATTACTTTTTGTATAGAGGTATATTTCTTTGTTTTTGGCTTTTATGGGTACGGTATAGTTGAATTTGTCTATAATCAACTGTTTCGGAGCGGATTTGGACAGTTCAAAAAAGCCATATTCTTTGGTTGTTTCGTCGAAAGCGGTGAACATCAGTTTCTCTTTGGAGGTGATAAACCGGCTTTCAGGGTCGGTGCGGAAGTAGCGTAAACGTATTTTGCGTTCGCGGCCAACGCCTTTGGTGATGTTTTGCGGGGACTTTGTTCCTGTAGGGTCAAACTGCCAGATGTCGTAAGCGTCGTTTATCAACAGCGATTCGTCATTTTCTGTCCACGAGGCGACGCCGTAAGAGTGTGGCAGAGAGGGTGTATCGTGTTTCTCATTCCAGAAATTGACAGGTAATTGGCGGGTCAGGCATACTTCGGCGCCGGTTTTTACCGACCAGGCGTAATAGGCGCTGTCTTTCTGGTTGTACCAAGCGATGTAATCGCCTTTCGGGGAGAGATGACACTCGGCGGTCAGGGCGGTTTTGACTTGTTTTTGGGTGTGAGCCGTCAGGTCGAACAGCCAGAGGTCGTACGTTGAACCGGCAAGGCCGTCCCATGCGCTGTTACGCCTGTATGCGAGGTTGGAACTGCCCATGGCGTACTGTCCGTTATTTTCGTCGGATACTTGTACGTTGGGAATATCTTTGGTAGCTAACTGGTAAATCCGTTGGGCCTGGTTCAAGTCGAAAAACGCTAAATAAGAGCGGCTTTGTTCGCGTTTTAGATCGACTAACTGCTGCGGTTGGAGCTGGCTATCCTGCCAGTTCCAGATGTCTAATGCGGCTTTCTCGAAATCGGGAATGGTGGTGTCCTTGGGCATTTGTTCGGGAGCGGTTCCGAGGAACAAACGGGCTTCGTCCTTGCTAAATTCGGGTGCGCGGTTTTCGCTGACAATCCAGCTGGCGGGCATGCCTTCCGTACTTTTACCGGCTAACAGGATGGCAGAGTCGGCGCTGGCGGTGAAATAGTACAGATTGTATTCTTTGATTTCAGTCTTTTTGGGGTCGGCGGTAGCCAGAAAAGCTACTTTTTTGCCTGATTCGGAGATGGTAAGCTGTTTGTATTGAGCTTGTCCTGCGGAAACCACTTTTTTATCGTACAAATTCAAATCAATATAGATTACTTGTGTATGGGCTGTAGAATCTTTCTCGGCCGGTAGGGTGGCGATGGCGAGAGTTTTCCCGTTGCGACTGAACTGGTATTCTTTCACGTACGGGATGGTGTCCTTTTTGTTATTGTATAAATGTTGTACGACCAGCGTTTTTCCGGTTTCGTCTTTGGCTTTCAGCGTGTCGCCCAAGGTATAGGCGATGTATTCCGAAAAATCTTTGCCGGTTTTGAAATCGACTGCGTTTGCAATCTTTGTGACCGAAAAATCGGATAACCGGATGATAGCTAAAGAATCTTTCGGCATTTTTTCGGCTTCCGTCTTTTTGATTTTTGCCTGACGAATTTCGTCATAAGACGCTTTGATAAGCGTTATCACCTGTTTTTGGTCGGGGGTGACGGCGAACGTATATCCCCGCGGGATAACTAATTCCCGCTTGGAAGCGATTTCACGGATGAGCAATTGGTCGTTTCCGTCCTGCTCTTTGATGATGCCGAGGGCATACTTTCCGTCGTCGGTCAACGCGAGGTTTACCAGACTTTTCCACGAATCGTAAACGGAATGGTCTAATACTTTCTTCTGCGCATTCGCAAAAGAGGGTGAAATAACAGATAATACACAGCAGGCTATCAAAAGTTTAATGCCTGTTCTGACCGGATGATTGATTGATGACATTTTCATTTTTTTTTGGGTGCGAAGATATAAAAATTATTTGATATACCAATGGACGAAAGATAAAGAATTGATTCAAACGAATGCGCCCGCTTTTACCTCTCCCCCCAACGACTAAAAAGAGTTGAAACAGGCGCCTAAAAATAAATGAGTTATTTTTGTTGTAATATCGAAGAAAAAGTTATATATTTGGCTCCATTTTTCATTGGAAAACAAAAAGAGCAAAATGAGCGAAAGTGAAAGATGCTCGGGCAGTGAAAAAAGGAATTAATGGGAATGAGAGTCAAGTTATTACATTTGGATTTTTAAAGGTGAAATTATGAAAAAGGGAGTTGTTTGGGGGATTT
>JAISJX010000013.1 GCA_031261145.1 Tannerella sp. | reverse complement strand
GGTTGACCTTTCTGAATTGTTTTAAATTTAATTGACATAACGTTTAAATTTTAATTATTAAAACTCTTTTAACTAACTCACTGTATAATCATTACTGATTTTTCAAACCCGAACAGCGTATAATCTACACGGATGTTACCGGTACTGTCCGGTACGTCTTGACGGTCGCGGATTCCGTGCGGGTAATGCTCTTCGCGGTTGAGGTCGCATTGCCAATAACCTACCAGATCATCCTTGTTGGCTTTCAGTTGTTGTCTTAACAGATTGGCGACCACGCCGCCTACGCCAATGATGCCGGTGAGAATGAGGTCAGCCTCACCCCCGTCCCCTCTCCACAAGGAAAGGGGGGGAGATAGTGGGGAGGCATAACTGTAAATGCGCAACTCGGCGTGGTTGAACAAACCGAGAAACCCTTCACGGTTGTTGAATACTTTAATTTTATTGATTCTTGCGTAAAACATGATGATTGATGTTAAAAATTAATATTTAATCGTTTACAAGAAAACTGTATTTACCGGAGCCTGCTTCAAAAACGGCATACTGTCCGTCCTTCTTGACGAATTTCACGCCCTCAGCCGATGATACGCTTGTGCCGCCATCCTTCACATTTCTCTTGCGATTGTCGCTTAAAATGTCCGATATTAGCATCCATTGGCTATCAGTAAGGTCAGTCGAATAGTATTTCATGTAAATTTAACTGTTTGGAAACCATTAAGTTAATGAAAATTTATTTAACTAACAAATTTATAGCCACTATTTTATATCTATTTTATTCTAATTTTAAACAGTTTCTAAAAACATTCTCCGGCAGATCGTGAAATATTATTAAAATTCAGGCGGCAACGATATCACCTGTTGCCGGAGGAGTGATATTCATAATATAGTCGTACCGGGCCGATTAACCCGGATGCCCTTAACGGCGAATCTTTAGTGAATTTCGTAACATTTGTTTCGGTAAACCAATTCTCTTTCGAAAGAAACTGGTCGCCAATCAACCGGTTAGGCCACAAGTTGGTAACCCGCAATTCAAGTGCGTTTTCGCCATCCGCTACCGCTTGTGTAATTTCTTTACGAAACGGTCTTTTCCAACAGGTGCCAAGGTTTTTACCATTGACCCACACTTCAGCAATGTCAAACACTTCGCCCAGGTCAAGAAAAATGTTTGAAGTTTTGGAGCGTTGGACGGTGGAAAGGTTGAACGTTGTTTTGTAAACGGCTGTACCCGAATAGTATTTAATGCCTTCGTCTTTGGATTCATTCCACGGGGTCAGGCTATCGAAAACAACATGTTCAGGGCCGCCCCATTCTTTGGAAAAGGAAACTTCCCAAGGAGTAGTGAAGTCATGGAAGGCAGCTGAATCGAAATCAAAATTTACAGCCGCTTTCCCGGTTTTATTATCCCTGAAAACGATAAACATGGAACCGAAGGGATCGAAAAAAAGCGGAATGGAGATGCGTTTGCCATCGTCGGTAAATTCCATTATATCGGAAACGATGCCGTTTGTTGCATCCCAAAGTTGCGGATATTTTCCCGTGACACGAAACGTGGCCGTAACAGGATCAGTTTGTTCAATGAGATTGGCAAGAAAATAAATCTCCGAATTGCCGGCAGTCCGGTGGATAAAATCAATGTCCGAACTTTCGCAACCGCTCATGTATTCCATATCGGGCAACACATTGTTTTCTGCCAGCACCTCAGGGATGGATTTTCCATAGACTACCCTGCCTTTGCCGACTTTTCTGTCAACGACCGCGCCAGGCTCTTTTCCCCATAATTCTGCTGCAATTTTCTTTAAACGCCTGTCATTTTCCCGATAATCCGCCAATCCCGTGGTTTTCTCAGGTTCTGGGCCGGTAATTGTCGCTCCTGCCTTAACCAGATCGTGGATTTTTTCCAGCACGTTTAGTGGAATAGCTATTTCTCTGCCAGGTAAAACCAATACGTTGTATGTAACTCCATCGGGCAAAATAATCTTACCATCACGCACAGACATCCTTTCGATCAACGCATCGGCATTGGTATAGTCGTATAGAAAACTTTTACCTGTCAGGGGTATTTCCTCCCGGTAACGTTTGCGGTCGCGAATGCCGTCGCCATAGTAAAAGCAAACATCGGCAAAAGGCAAACCCTGTTGAAGCATATACTGGCACCGGGTAAGATAGGCAAGCCAGTCGTAAGCGTATTCCCACCATGTAATATTTTGATTGAAGTGTGAGCCGGCATAATAGACATAGCCCGGCTTGGCAGTCAGCGACGGCGATTGCGAAAAAGTATGAAAGTAAATCTGATTTACGCCCTCGCAAAAAGCGCGATCGGCTGACGATTTTAGGGTATAAGGCGATTCTTCCCAGTGTGGGCCGACAGAGGTGAACGATTCAGCGGGAACGATTCGTTTCCCGTAGATATGAGCGGCGGAAGTGGCTTCTTTTGCCATAAATCTTGTTTCGATCGTGGTGCGGTGCGTTTTGGCCGGCGCCCAAAATTCGCCCATAGGCAGGTCGGCATACTTTTGCAACAACAATGCATCAGCCCAATGTTGGTGGGGGCCGGATGCCTCGTACAGTGAAAGCATCCCGTCGCGATGTACCTTTTCCTGCATATAGCGGTAATGCCCGGCAAATAAATCGGATACGGTTTGCCTGTAATCATATAGAAACCGATCGGAAATCTCTTTGTCTTCAACCGTTTGACCGACAAGCGCGGGCAAATAAGGAGCAGGGTCATAGCCTCTCAGACAACGGAATGAGTCTGCAAATTTTACACTCCATTCCGTTACTCCTCCTTCATAACTGTCTGATTCGGCAATCTTTACCGTCTTACGCTCATCTTCCGTCAGGCCCGCAAGGATATTGCCGATATATTTTTTGTAATAAGCGTCGTAAACATCAGTCCGTAAATGATCCAAATGAAAATTGACGGCCCAACCTTTATATGTTGGCTCATAACCCATACGGATGATTTTCCATTTTCCGTCAGGGACATTCCAACTCAATTCTCCGTGCCGGTTCAGTTGTACCGAAATATCCCGGATTTCCGCTGTCGCGACAACTTCCTTATCAGGCATGGCCACTAAGG
>JAISJX010000372.1 GCA_031261145.1 Tannerella sp. | reverse complement strand
TCTTGACGGCGAGAACCTTCCATATACAACTCGTGACCGCGTTCCGCAAGCAACAGGTTTAAGAAATTGGTTGCATTTCCGGCATCTTTTAGCGAATAAGGAGTTAAACCCACACGTGTTCGCACTTTGTTCAGCAAATCCAAGGCTTCGGCGGTTACCGCTCCTCCGTTGTTTCTCACGATAGCCTCAGCCAGAAGCGTCATTACATCGGCATAACGGAAAACGACCAAATCGATTTCACACATTGTTCCGACTGTTCCTTCCAATCCGTATTTAACCGGCGCCGGACCGTATTGCAAACCGCCTTCTTTATCCGTCCTGCCGTGTATGGTACCGGTTTCACCCACATACGTATCCGCAATTTTTTCGAGGCGTTTATCGTTTTTTTCGAAGGTATCAAAAAAATACCACGATAGATGGAAAACTCCCCAGCGCGTAATGTTTCCCGGAGTCGGATAATCGGACGGCAAGACGTGTGCAAGCCAGGTATGTCCCATTCCTCCGTCAATCCGGGCGGTACTGGAATAAATGGCTTCCGTGTTTTTCTCACCGGCTAAGGTGAAGAGCGAATGATAATTGGGGACTAATTCATAGCCATATTCGGGTTTCATCAGTTCGCGTCCCGTCTTTTCGGCTTTGTCCCAGTATTCGCCTGCCAATTGGGATTGACCTTCATTTTTCATTCTGCCTCCCATCAGCATGTAGTATTTGAATAACACCATATTTGCCAAGCCTTTGGTAAAACGTCCGTATTCCGAATCGTCCCATTTGTAAGGAAGGTATTTCGCTGCTTCCAACAGGTTGGATTCTATGTATTCCTGCATTTCTTCTTCGGTAGCACGTGGCA
Source organism: Tannerella sp. (assembly GCA_031261145.1). Next base: position 3,923 of record JAISJX010000372.1, on the reverse strand, counting down.
CATATTCATTGTCCAACGGTCGTTGAAGCACTTCCAAAGGGGCTAATGGAACAGGTCCGTATAAATCATACAACAGAAATCCCAGAAATCCCATTCCACAATGTATTTGTGCATTCATCACGTTTTTTTCATTTTCGGTCATCGGGACGTCTTTGATCCGGTCTAAGGTAAGCCGCATTTTACTCAGGAAAGTAATCTGGTGGTAAGGCGGCGTACGCGATTCGTCGGTGATTGGATATCCGCCGCTTCCTGTATTTTCAAATCCTACGTATTGTCCTTTATTTCCCCAGTTGGTTTCTACTTCATCGGTTGAAATAAACGATAACACCTGCCATCCCCATGCTGCATTGAATATATGCCAGGATGAATTAAAGAGATTATAAACGTTGCTCATAACCAGGGCGTCTGCTTCTTGTGCCGTTTGCGGATAAATGTCGGGGCTTATTTTGTTATATACTTCCGTTTCCAAATCAAAACAAGCCGTTGAAAACAGCACATAAAAGGAAAGCATGGACAGAATTATTATTTTAGTTTGTTTTTTCATACAAAATAGTTTTAAAAAATTAAAAAGTAACACTTAATCCGGCGGTATAGGCTCTCACATTGGGATAGGAAAAATTCAGATTATCCGTTTCCGGATCCAGACCTGTCCAGTTGGTGATAATGAACGGATTGCTGACATCTGCAAAAATATGGATGTTTTTGACGATGTTCCTGAGAGGAATATTATACCCGATTTTAATGTTTCCGCACCGGATAAAATAGATGTCTTTTACATAAAAATCGCCGTAGCCGCTACTTCCGTTCAAAACAGAAGGACGGGTCGTTACCGGATTGGTCGAACTGATTGTTTCGTAAGCGTAGGCTGTTACGTTACGTCCGCTATACATATCCACCCAGTTTTCCATATAGGAATTATATTTGCTTCTGCCTGTTTCGCCATAGAAATAGATATTGAAATCGAATTGCTTATAGTGCAACGTATTGTTGAATCCGAATATGAGATCCGGATCCTGATTGCCTTTAAAAATCATATCTTCTTCCGTAAGCGTGTTGTCGCCATTTTGGTCTTTGATGATGACCATTCCCGGCAGTAAATTCGGCTGTGCTTTCGGACGGGGTTGACCCGGTTGTAAAATACCCAGCGATTCGTAAGTGTACATGGAACGGATCGGATCATTGAAACTGATATAGGGGCTGTGATTGTCCCACCAATAGGGCGAGCGTTCTTTCCATTGGTCTTCGTAGTGTGAAAGTGTCACCGTTGTATTCCATGAAAAATTCTTGTTGGTGAAATTGACGGTATTCACTGTCAGTTCAAAACCTTGACTTTTGGTTATACCGATATTGGCAACAATATTATCCACTTCAAATATTTCCCTTAAATTTTGCCAACTCAGCAAATCGCGTATCTGGCGATTGTAATATTCGGCGGTTATGGATAAGCGGTTATTAAAAAAGCCCAAGTCAAGTCCTATGTTCATTTCACTGGTTGTTTCCCAAGTCAGGAGTTTGTTTCCCAAATCGGTAGCCATCACTCCAACTGCGATTTTGTCGCCGATAATAGCGGCAGGGTTCTGTATTCCGAAAAAGTCTTCAATATGGTATCCCACGTTGTAATTACCTGTTTCGCCATAAGATCCGCGGATTTTCAAATTGGAAAGCCAGTCTTTTGCCGGTTCCATAAACGATTCTTCGCTTATAATCCATCCCAAAGCAACGGAGGGGAAATAGCCCCATTGACGATCAGGCGCGAAATTGGATGCTCCATCCGCCCGCAGAGTCGCTTCCAACAGATAGCGGTTGGCATAGTCGTAGTTGATGCGTCCGAAATAAGATCGGAGGGCGCTTTTCGAGGCGTAAGAACCCACTTCCGGTCTTTCGCTTCCGTAGCCCATGCTGTTGTAGGAAAATCCGTCTAACAGAAAATCGGTCGCTTTCAGGTTTTCCCGTCTCAGGTTCATCTGTTCGGTAGCGTATCCGATTAAGGTTTTTATCCGGTGTTCGGCGAATGTTTTTGTATAAGTAGCTGTCAGCTCTGCCAGGTAGTTGAGGCTGTTTTCTTTACGGATATTTGCTTCCCCGTTTCTGTAACTTCCTTCCAAGACGGTTTTGGGAAGATAACTTGAACGATCCTGAAATTGGCGGTCGGCGCCTAACTGCGCTTTAATATCCAATCCGGCTACCGGTTTGAATATCAAATAGGCTGTTCCCAATATACGGTCTTTCGTAGTCTCATCGCTAATTTCGAGCAACGAAACAGGGTTCGGTGTTGTTGAACGGCTGGGATCGATGGTGTAATTGCCGTTTATATCCCGTATCGGCAAGGTCGGATTGAATTGGGCTGCCGCCGTGATGATACCGGAAGTCTCGTTCTCGCCATTCCCCAAGGGAACATTGTCGTAGTGATTGCGGGAATAAGAAGCGGTCATCCCGACAGAAAAATACTTGTTTATGTCTTTGTCGAGGTTGGCACGTAAGGTGAAACGTTGCGCCGCATTGTTTTTGATCACCCCATCCTGACTCATGTAATTGCCTGAAACCAAGTATCTGCTTGTTTCGGTACCGCCCGACAGCGAAAGATTATGTTGATGCAAGGCGCCGGTACGCATAATTTCATTGACCCAGTCCGTACCTTGTATATTCTTTATCTGGTCGTAAGTGTAAAAGGGCGTATAGGCAGGAGTATCCCCGGTCGGAGGAGTTACATAATCCGCGTAAATACCCAGCGCATTGGTACGAAGGTATTCTTCATAACTTTGCCGGTTGCGCATATCCATATACTGTTTTGGATTAAGCATTTCGTAATTTTTTGCAATGGTTTGAACCGATATGCTCCCCGAATAGTTGATTTGACTACGGTCTTGAGCGCCTCGTTTCGTGGTGATGAGGATGACGCCGTGTCCGGCTCGCGCTCCGTAAATGGCAGTCGAAGCCGCATCTTTCAGTACGGAAATAGATTCAATGTCGTCGGGATTGATTGACTCCAAATAATTATCGGTGGTTCCGGCTTCATAAATGTTGCCGGAACCAAGCGAAGCATTTGCGTTGACCGGAAATCCGTCAATAACGATGAGCGGTTCGTTACCTGCGCCAACAGATGTTTCGCCGCGAATTTTGAATGAGGAACCACCGCCGGCTTGTGCCGAGATTTGATTGACGCGCAAGCCTGCCGCTTTTCCGGCTAATGCTTGCGAGACCGTTGATTTTGAGGAAGTTTCTACATCGCCCATACTGACTACCGAAATCGAACCGGTCAGGGTTTTCTTGTTTTGAACACCATAACCGACCACAACAACTTCTTCCAATTGACCGGCGTCTTCTTGCATTTTTACATTAATCGTCAAACGGTCGCCGACTTTTTCTTCTTTACTGATGTAGCCTAAGTATTTGAATTGGATGATGGCATTTTTGTCGGGAACATCGAGTTCATAACTGCCGTTCAGGTCGGTGATGGTTCCGATACCGGCTTCGGTTTTCAATAGAACGGAGGCTCCGATAAGCGGTTCTGATTGAGCGTCCGATACAACGCCTTTGATTGTAATTTTAGGCGTTTGCAGGGCGCCTGCTTTTTCTTTTGTCGTGATCAGTACTTGTCTGTCCGCTATCTTGTAAGTGATGTTTGTATTGGAAAACAATTCTTTTAAAACTTCTTCCAATGTTTTATCTTTGATATTGATAGAAACCTTTTTCGACTCAATACCCTGATCTTGAAACAGGAAAATATATTCGCTGTTTTTTTCTATCTCTCGAAAAACGTCCTTGATAGTGACATTTTGTAAATCTAAGGACAGTTTTGTTTTTTGAGCATATAGATTGAGGCAACAGAAGCTCATACTCACAATAAGGAAACAAGCGATTCGTTTTTCCATATAATCTAAATTTAAAGTTTAATTGACTGTTTTATCTCGTAACCTTTGGCT
>JAISJX010000328.1 GCA_031261145.1 Tannerella sp. | reverse complement strand
TGATGTTCTTATTTCCGTTTGCAAAGATAATACTTTTTCATGTTTTATCGCGAGAAAACATGAAAAAATTTTTGAATGATCCATTAAAAGGCCAGAAGGATTTAAAAGCAAAAATCCTGATTTCTTTGAAAAACCAGGATTTTACTGCATTTTGCTTCGCTTTTAAGTGACCCCGGAGGGGCTCGAACCCTCGACCCAATGATTAAGAGTCATTTGCTCTACCAACTGAGCTACGGAGTCATTTTTCGCTATTTGCGACTGCAAAAGTAGCTGTTATATTCTTTTCTACAAAGGAATCCGGCCTTTTTTTTCTAAAAAAACGGATTTGGCAGATAAAGAAGCCATTCAACTTTTGCATAGTTCACTTTTCTAAAATAGTGGAAGTGAATAGGTAAAAGTTGAATGGCCTGCTGAATTAATCATGAATCAGTTTGTATTTTGGAACTAATGATTTCATCACTACCCAACCAATAAGATAAGCCAGCGCACAGAAAATGAACATGATAAAATATCCGGCAGGTTTGCCTTCAAAACCAAGGAATGTCAAGGGTTCGCGCACGTAGGTAAATCCTTCTGCTAATAAATCTTTGGTCATTTCTATCAAATTACCGTCTTTCATGGTACTTCCGGCAGCATAAGTAAACAGACTTCCGGCAGACATTTGTATAAACATCGAACCCAATCCGCCCGCCATACCACCTATACCCGTGATGGTCGCTATCGCACTTTTTGGAAACATGTCGCCAACGGATGAGAAAATATTTGCCGACCAGGCCTGGTGGGCTGCACATCCCATACTAATCATTATAACCGACAGCCATGCCGCATTCTGTCCGAGCGAAGGCGTAAACCATTCGCCCAAAGGTTGAGCCAAAAGCACAAATAGCGGGAAAAAGGCGAATATCAACATCGCTTTCATACGTGCCGCATAAGGATTTTGCCCGGAACGGTTGATAAAAATGGTCGGTAACTTGCCGCCGTATATAGACAATACAGTAGTAATGGCATAAAGCGTGAAAATAAGCCCCATACCCAAACCTTCGCTGGTTTTGATTCCAAAATTAGCGCTCAGATACGAAGGCGTCCAGAACAGGAAGAACCACCACACGCCATCGGTCATGAACTTACCAAAAGCAAAAGCCCATGTTTGTTTGTATGTAAACGATTTCAAGAAGCTGATTTTCTTTTCAGCGCCGTCAGCAGTCAACGCCGGTTTTTCGGTTTCTTCGGCTTTGTCCTGTTCGATATAATCCAACTCGGCTTTGTTTACAAATTTGTTTTTTTCGGGTGCATTATAAAGAAACACCCAAAAACCCATCCAAATAAAACCAAGCGCTCCGATGATTACAAAAGCCATTTCCCAACCATACGCTTTAGCCAAAGGCGGAATAGTCAGCGGTGAAATCAGCGCTCCTACGGATGCACCGGCGTTGAAGATAGAGGTTGAATAAGCTCTGTCTTTTTTCGGATTATATTCGGCCGTTACTTTGATAGCTGCCGGGAAATTCCCTGCTTCACCCAACGCTAATACCGAACGGGCAACAAGGAAAGCATACATACTGACGGTGGCTACGATCACGGCAGTGTCGCCGGTCGCTTTTGCCAATTCGGCAGCCGAGCCAAGTCCCACCCACGCTTCGGTAAAAATACCGCAAACAGCATGCAGGCAAGCGCCGACCGACCATACGCCGATGGCCCATAAATATCCTTTTTTGGTGCCCATCCAGTCCACAAACTTTCCGGCAAAAAGCATACATACTGCATAGAATATGGAGAACCAAGCCGTTATTTTCCCATAAATAGCATCGTTCCAGTGAAATTCAGGTTTGATAAACTCATCCCACGTGAGCGAGAGTACCTGCCGGTCTAAATAATTGACTGTGGTGGCTACGAATAACATAGCGCACATTACCCAGCGGAAATTGGTCATTTTCTGATTTGAATCATTCATGTTATATGTTTTAAATTAAGGTTGTTTACCAATATACGCAAGGATTCCGCCATCTACATATAATATATGTCCGTTCACAAAGTCGGAGGCTTCGGAAGCTAAGAACACGGCCGGGCCTTCCAAATCTGCGGTAGTTCCCCAACGCGCAGCGGGTGTTTTGGCGATGATGAACTGGTCGAACGGATGTCTGGAGCCGTCGGGTTGAATCTCACGCAAGGGCGCTGTTTGCGGCGTGGCGATGTAGCCCGGCCCGATGCCGTTGCACTGGATATTGTACTCGCCGTATTCGGACGCAATGTTCCGGGTCAGCATCTTCAGACCGCCTTTCGCGGCGGCGTAGGCCGAAACCGTTTCGCGTCCCAGCTCGCTCATCATCGAACAGATATTGATGATTTTGCCGCCACCTTTTTTAATCATAGCCGGAATAACGGCTTTGGAAACGATAAACGGGCCGTTCAGGTCAATATCAATTACCTGACGAAATTCGGCCGCTTTCATTTCGTGCATGGGAATCCGTTTGATAATGCCGGCATTATTGACTAAGATGTCAATTACGCCAACCTCTTTTTCGATTTGGGCGGCCAGATTGTTTACTTGTTCTTCATTGGTCACATCGCACACATAACCATGCGCTTTGATGCCGGCTTCGGCGTACGAAGCAAGTCCTTTATTGACTAATTCCTGATTGATGTCATTGAATGTGACGGTAGCCCCGGCTTTGGCAAAAGCGGTAGCAATCGCGAACCCAATGCCGTAAGATGCGCCTGTTACCAAAGCGACCTTTCCGTTTAGTGAAAATTGATTGTTCATTACTTGTTATTTTAATTGTTAATTTTAATAAATCATTTTATCTGGACACCCGGCCTGAGCCGTCGCCTTTCAACAGCGTTTCGACTTCGGCCACAGTGACCAGGTTGAAATCGCCGAAAACGGTATGTTTCAACGCCGAAGCGGCTACTGCAAAATCAAGCGTTTTCTGAGGATTATCGGGGTAGGTGATAAGCCCGTAGATTAATCCGCCCATAAAAGAGTCGCCGCCACCGACACGATCCACGATGTGGGAGATGTCGTAGCGTTTCGATTCGTACAGTTTATCGGCGTGAAGAATGCCTTTCCACGTGTTGTAATTGGCATTGATAGAGCCTCGAAGCGTGATGATTACTTTTTTAGATTTCGGAAAACGTTGTTTCAACTGTGTACAAACCGATTCAAACTGAAGGGCGTTCACTTCGCCGCGGGTATGGGCGACATCGAAACTTTCGGGTTTGATTCCGAACACTTTATCGGCGTCTTCTTCATTCCCCAGAATCACATCGCACCCTTCGACTAAGGCGGGCATGACTTCGGCTGCCGTTTTGCCGTATTTCCACAGATTCTTGCGATAGTTCAAATCGCATGAAACGGTAATCCCTAACCTGTTGGCTGCCTGAATAGCTTCCAAGCACGTGTCGGCGGCGCCTTGCGAGAGCGCGGGCGTGATTCCCGTCCAATGAAACCACTGGGCATCTTCGAATACCTCGTCCCAGTTGATGGTTCCCGGCTGAATCTCCGCAATGGCGGAATTGGCGCGGTCGTACACCACTTTGGAACCGCGGGCGACAGCTCCGGTTTCAAGGAAATAAATACCTACCCGGTCGCCGCCGCGACTGATATTATGGACGCCTACATTATATTTACGTAACTCGGAAATACACCATTCTGCAATATCGTTCTGAGGAAGAACCGTCACAAATTCTGCCGGAATCCCATAGTTGGCAAGCGATACGGCCACATTGGCCTCGCCGCCGCCAAAAGTGGCGTTTAACGATGTGGATTGTATAAACCGTTGGTATCCGGGAGTGGATAGACGTAACATGATTTCTCCGAATGTAACTACTTTTTTCATCTTATTCAACTATCTTGTTTAACTGTCTTGTTTAATTGTTTTGTCAATACGTAATAATCAGCGGATTTTCGAGACTTGCGGCAAAGTTGCCGATATAGACCTTAAAATCATCAACTTCAGGGAAGCCGAATTTACTCCACCCGTATCCTGTGTAATAGGTAATGGGCGTATTGGGCTGATACGTTGTGATGGCTGACACGTGTGAATGAGTTTCTTCTTTTCCTGATTTCGGATGAATGATGGTGTAAGTATCCACGGTTGTACGTTCCAATCCGAGAGGGAAAACCATCCCGACATAGACATTCCCAACCGCTTCGTTTTTCGGTTCGGCATAGATGAGGGTGGCGATTCCGCTTTTCAGCGTATTTTTCAGGATAAAGTCCTCTCCTTCACGCTTGACAATACCTGCGGCTACGGGAATCGCTTCGCTTGTGCCAAATTCCTGTATGACTTTGGTCAGTTGCGAACCGGCGTCGATAGAGAATGTACGGCTTTCGCCGAATGTTTTTCCGTCAGCTTCGATGTCCTTGTAAATCAACTTGAATGTAGTACGTAACGGCCCGTTTTCGAGTAACTCCTGTTTGGCGTAGTTTTCGTTCAGCCAAAGCGTGTCGTTCAGGTACGGAGCCATCATTCCCGCGCCTAAGGTGCGTCCGACTTTGTAATCGTCCTGCCCTTCGCCGTGGTCTTGGTGGTACGAGCGTACACCGGCGATGTCGTCTTTATACCATTTGTCGATGATTAAATTACCGGTACGTTTGTACCAGAGGTCCAGTCCGTTGCTCGGGCCGTCAATTTCAACCAGCGCCGGGCCGTAGATACGAAACGCGACGCGGTCGTTTTCCCAGGCAAAATCATCTTTACGTTCGGAAATAAAACGTCCGTACGTTAAAGATTTGAATATCTGCGTTTCACCGGCGGAAATAGTGTATGCGACAGATGATTTGGCTTTCGTTCCGGCTTGAAAAATCAGTTTTCCATCGCAGGTGATTTGAGATGGAACAATTTCTTTCGCCTCATTCTGAACGAGGCAGGTTTGTCCTTCGTTCAGTTGGATTTTTGCCTTTATCCGGTCAAGAGGAATCTCGACCAATTCTGCCGAACGGTCAAAATCGCTTGGATTCTCGACGGAGACACTAACGATTCCCGTTGATGAACAGGCCGTTAGTATCAAAGCGATCCAACAATATACTATCAAAGTTTTCGTCTTCATAACTATCTGTTGAAGGTTGTATTATCTCAGTTTATCGGCTGTGAACGTATCCATATCGTCATAGTCCAGATTTTCGCCGCACATGGCCCAGATAAACGTGTAATTACTTGTTCCGGCGGCAGAATGGATAGACCATGAGGGTGAAATAACCGCCTGTTCGTTGCCCATGAAAATATGGCGTGTCTCCTGAGGTTCTCCCATGAAATGACAAACAGATTGTTTTTCAGGGACTTTGAAATAGAAATACGCTTCCATCCGGCGGGAATGGGTATGCGGCGGCATGGTGTTCCATACGCTTCCTTCCTTGATTTCGGTCAACCCTATCTGCAATTGGCAGCAAGGAACGATTTCGCTCAGGATAAGCTGATTCAGCGTGCGTTCATTGGACAACGCTTTGACACCCAATTCGCGCGTACGACGCAATTCTTTCGTTATTTGCGCTGTGGGATAACTTGTGTGCGCCGGTGACGAGGCAAAATAGAATTTGGCCGGTTGTTGGGCGTTTTTACTTTTGAAAAAAACCTCTTTTGCGCCACGTCCTACATAAACAGCGTCTTTATACGCTAATTCATAATCAGTTCCGTCCACTGAGACGATGCCTTCGCCTTCGATGCAGACGATTCCGGCTTCGCGTCGTTCGCAAAAATATTCCGAACGAATCAAATCGACCGTTTCCAATTTGATTGTTTCATTCACCGGAAAAGCGCCGCCGATAATCAACCGGTCGTTGTGCGTGTAAGTCATCAGGACTGCTTCCGGTTCGAATAGTTTTTCTACTAAAAACTCTTTTCTGAGTTGAGTTGTGTCATACTGTTTTACATCGTTGGGATGCGTACCCC
>JAISJX010000315.1 GCA_031261145.1 Tannerella sp. | reverse complement strand
TTCAGTATAAAACCGTTTGGAGGTACTGAACATGCGACGAAAACCCTCTTCGAGAATTATAAGTGGTATCATATTGCTTGTGTTTATAATTCTAACGCGGGAACGATTAGTCTCTATGTCAATGGCGTATTAGACAATAAAGAAGATTGTGAAAGCGGTCATGCTTTTTCTCTGAATACTGCGACAGGACCTGATGGACAAAACGGAAGCGTAGGAAACTGGGCACAGAACAGAGGATTCCGTTTCGTTGGGCAAGCCGATACCGAAAACGGGTTTAAATCACCTGTAGAGGCTGCCGAAGTTCGTTTTTGGTCTGTAATCCGTAGTGAAGTGCAAATTAAAGAAAACATGTATGGTATTGACCCTGCAACACCTGGGTTAGTAGGTTATTGGAAATGCAACGAAGGCAATGGTACCGATATTCATGATATTTCCGGTAACGGTCACAATGCTATCATTGGTACTTTACGCTACGGTCCTACTACACGCCCCGATGCACTCAATTGGAATTTGAATCAGTCAGTGGAAGTAGGGAAATAATGGATAACCGAAAATTATGAAATTTATGAAAATTATGAAAAAAATAGCTTTATTTTTGTTCGTTGCGTTGGGGTTTATTGCCTGCAATAACGACAACGATGATGCCGGCTTGCCAAAAGACGTGCAAGCAATAGAATTTGTGGGCGTACCGGTCAATGATACGATAAAATTGAATAAATCTGAAACTTATCAGATGAATACTCAAATTACGCCGACAGATGGCGCTGTAAAGTACATCAGCAGCAATTCGCGTATATTCGATGTAGATAAAGATGGGTTGATTACGGCAATGGGCGGCGGAGTAGCACAACTGATAGTGGTGGGTGCAAACGGTGATTCGTTCATTAAAAAGTCTATCAATGTTGATGTTACGGAACTTGTGGAAGAAATTGTTGTTTTGACCGCAACAAATCAGATGCAGATTCTGAACAGGAATGCAAACCGTACTATCAGCACCTACTTTACGTGCTTTCCTTTGTTTGCGACCAATAAAACGCTGTTCTATAAATCTTCTAATACGAGTATTGTTACTGTGAACCAAAGCGGTAGAGTTGACTATGTAGGCGATGGAATAGCCGAGATTACAGTAACTTCTACCGATGGTGGCAACGTGACTTCCGTACCCATAACTTTTTATTCCGGTTATGCAAGAACCGCTCTTGCCAAAACAGGAGGAGTAAACGCATGGAGCGCCACGGCAAATTCAACTCACGGTGGTAATCCTAATAGCGGTGGTTACCGTACATCGTATGCTTATAGCACGAGTACCTCTCAGCAATGGAATCCTAGTTGGGATAACAATATCCCGTATCCACTGTATTATCAGATTAATTTGGGATCGGCAAGGGCATTCAATGAAATAGAAATAAATAGAAGAACCACTAATGGTCCCAAGGATATAGAGTTGTATTATATTCCCGGGGATGTTTTTTCCGGTACCGGTTTGACGGTTCCAGACGAGACCGCGGTTGGTTACAGTAATCCTAAATATGAGTTGGATCCTCGATATGTCAAATGGGGCGAAATCTCATACGAGGCTGCTGCTACATCTGCTACGACTACAAAACAATTTGTTTCTTTTCCGGAAACTAATGTAACAGCGCGTTACGTGATGTTGAAAATTACTTCCGGTTTCGGTCCTACGGGTGATGTGGGTATAAGGGGATTAAATATCTACAATACGGCGCCGCAATAAATAATTTATATAGTAAAAAAGCCGTCCATATCATGGACGGCTTTTTTTATACTCTTAAAAATGAGTATTATAGAAGAGTGATAATTAATCTACGATATAGTCGCTGTCTGTTATTTGAAATTCCGCTTCAATTACCGGTAATTGTTTTGCGCTTGTTTTTGAGGGAGAAGATCCTCCGATATAGATTTTTCTTTTTCCCGCGCTTACCTTTAATACTCCGTAATCATCTACCAATCCGAGTTCTCTTGGCGACAAGCTAAATTCTACATTTTTACTTTCGCCTGCTTTCAGTGATAGTCGTTCAAACCCTTTTAAAGCAGATAGAGGCGACAGGCCTTTACTATCGTCAGGATAAGACATATATAACTGTACTACTTCTTCTCCATCAGATTTTCCTATGTTTTTTACATTAACAGTGATTTTGAGGTTGTCTCCTGCCTTTACGGTCGATGCCAACTGTATAGGCGCATATTCAAATCCGGTATAGCTCAATCCGTACCCGAATGGATACTGCGCTTGCCCGTTAAAGTAACGATATGTCCTGTTCTTCATCTCATAAGAGTTGAATGAAGGCAGGTCGCCGTCTTTCGCGTAGAATGTCACAGGCAGCCTTCCCGATGGGTTATAATCCCCGAAAAGGACGTCGGCGATAGCCGTTCCTGCATCCTGTCCTCCATACCATGAGTTGAGTATGGCAGGAATATTTACCGATTCCCATTCTGTGGCAATGGCGCTGCCTGTCATCATCACAAATGTTGTGGGTATATTTTCGGCAACAAGGGCTTTCATCAGGTCTGTTTGTACCTTAGGAAGCTTGATGGATGTTCTGTCCCCGCCTGTAAATCCATCTATTTTGACAGGCATTTCTTCCCCTTCCAGTTTGGGTGAAATACCGCCGACAAAAATAACTACATCCACTCCCTTCAGCCTTTTTACAAGCGAAGCTATTTCTTCTTGGCTGTTTGCTGTCGGTATAACAAATTCAACGCCTTTCTCATAGATCACTTCCGCGTTTTTCAGCTTGTTCTTTATCGCTTCGTAAGGAGTGACTATTTCTGTCGGGAAACCGTTATAATTACCGAGTACAGACACTTCATTATTCGCGTTAGGGCCTATAACCGCCACTTTCTTTAATTTCTTGCTCAGCGGCAGGAAATTGTTCTCATTCTTCAGCAGTACAATGGATTCCCGGGTTATTTTCAGAGCCAGGTCTTTGTGTGCTTGAGATTCGAGGACAGATAGCGGTATTTTTGAATACTGTACGTTTTCGGCAGGGTCAAACATTCCTAATCTGAAACGGATTGTAAACAAGCGTTTTAATGAAATATCAATCTGGGCTTCATCGGTTAATCCGCTGTTGACGGCAGCCACCAATGTCTTGTAAGCCTCGTTGCCGCAATCTATGTCAGTCCCGTGAAAGATAGCATCCGCGGCGGCATACTTTGCTTCAGTGTGTGTCTTGTGATAGTTGTAAAAGTCGTCTATTGCGCCGCAATCCGATGTTACATATCCTGTAAAATGCCATTGATCCCTCAATATTTGTTGCAAAAGCAGATCGTTGCCGCAACAAGGCTGACCATTATACGCATTATACGCGCACATAACCCCGGCAACGTTCGCGTCAACCACTAAGTCGCGGAAAGCAGGGAGATAAGTATCCCATAAGTCGTATGGGGAAACAACGGTATTGAACGTATGGCGCGTATTTTCCGGTCCACTGTGTACCGCGTAATGTTTAGCGCAAGCGGCAGCTTTAAGGTATTTAGGATCATCCCCTTGTAATCCTGCTACAAAGTTTTTCGCCAAAGCTCCCGTAAGGAAAGGATCTTCGCCATACGTTTCCTGTCCGCGTCCCCAACGAGGGTCTCTGAATATATTGATATTAGGAGTCCA
>JAISJX010000229.1 GCA_031261145.1 Tannerella sp. | reverse complement strand
TTATGGCTGTGAGTGAAAACACTTTGGCCGCATTGATTAAACCTTTGGTTCCGATGGTAGAACCTCCGGCAGCCGCATTCTGCCAACTATGCCCGGCGCTGCCCGGAACAAAAACGGCTGTGACGAAACTGACGGTCGGCACATTCCAACTGACGTCTCCCACATCGGACGAACCGCCTCCGGTGGACGGTTTTAGCTCCGCCAAAGGTCTGACGGCCTCTACATCTTTCAAGGTAGCAAGGTCATTGCCCAATCCTTTCACGATTTCTTCGGCAAAAGTACGTTCGCGGGCATCGTATTTCACTCCGCCGACGACTTCTAATTGACTTTGTACCAGTTCGGCCAATTTCTGATTATGCAGTTTCTCGTAAAACCCGGAGATAATTTCGGCTGATACGGTTGTTTGCGTTCCTTTAGCAGCGCCTTCGGCAGCCGCCCCAATCCATTCGACCAACTCTTTCAGTATTTCCCTTTTCGGGCTGCGAATATAATAAGATACTTTCGCATAGTTGGGCACTACATTGGGCGCTTCTCCCCCATTCACAATCACATAATGGATTCGGGAAGAAATAGGCACATGTTCGCGCAATAGATTGACCATATAGTCGAAGGCTTCCACCCCGTCCAGCGCCGAGCGTCCTTTATCGGGGCTTCCGGCCGCATGAGCGGCCACTCCGCGGAAGGTGTAATCAATCATTTCGATGGCCGTCCCCGTGCCTACGCTCACGGCATTCACCGTCGCAGGATGCCAGTCAAGCACCACATCCGTGCCGTTGAAAAGTCCCTCGCGCACCATATAAACTTTGCCGCCACCACCTTCTTCGGCAGGCGTCCCGAATACTTTGACAGTACCCGTGTGTTGGTTCGCGTCAAGCCATTCTTTAATAGCGATAGCGCCGGCAACGGAACCTACTCCGAAAGTATTATGCCCGCAGGCATGACCGTTTCCGCCCTCTACCACCGGTTTTTGATAAGGAACCGTGTCCTGCGACAGACCGGGTAGCGCATCAAACTCGGCCAAAATACCAATCACCGGGCTTCCCGAACCATACGTCGCCACAAATCCGGTGGGCATACCCGCCACATTCGCTTCGACAGTGAAACCGTTTGCTTTCAGGTGTTCCTGCAATAACCCGGAGCTTTTCACTTCGAGGAACCCCAGTTCAGGAGTGCTCCATATCGCTTTTTGTAACTTGTCGTAGATTCCGACAGATTTATCAAGATACTCTACTGCCGTATTATCCAACGGATTTTTACTTTTCTTCTTCTGGGCAAAACCATTTGAAAAAACCGTGCTTATGCACAGGATTACTAAAAATGTTCTTTTCATTTGTACTTTTTTGGGCACAAATTTACGGCCATCGGATTAGGTGCACAATACCACAAATAGGGTATTTTTATCGCTCCGCGTCCGGCCGAAAGCGTCATTGCGAGGCTCCATACATTTTTATAAGATTTTCAGGAAATCCTGATTCGGACAATTATTTATCATCGTAATGTCCCCAGAGGGAAAGAACAAAAACGGTCACTTTATATCCATCAATTTTGTAAAGCATGCGGTGTTTATCGTTGATACGCCGTGACCACAAAGAAAGATGCTTTAAATATTCGGGCTTTCCGGTACCTGTGTCCGGATGCGTTGCCAATTCCTCAAACAAACGATATATTTTCTTAAGTAACAATTTATTTCCGGCCTTAATATGTTCGTCTAAATCCTGTTCCGCATCAGGCAGAAGTATTAATTTGTAACTCATACACCCAGTTTGGTTTTGAGTTCTTCCAGACTGTATTCACGTCCTTTGCCTTCACCAATGAAATCGAATCCCCGTTTAATTTTTTCGCGAACTGCAGAATTAAAAATCACATCGTTTTCATTTGTAAGAGAAAGAATATATGATTTGTTTTTGCCACGTTGAACAATGACTAATTCTCCCTTATCTACGCAATCAAAGTATTGCGCCTGTTTGTCCCGAAATTCTCTTGTACTGACTACTACCATGATTTTTACTATTTTTTCTTGTTATATATGTGTATTAAAACGGTACAAAGATACAATTTCTTTTTGGTAATTCAATAGGGGCGAAAGATTTTTCGCCCCTACAATGGACAGGTGGGTAATCCTTGAATTATTGAATTTAGGAATCATTGAATCCTCTTAATACTTCACCCCTACGCCTTCGCCCGGTATCGTATTCTTTATGAAATCGCGGATATCTTCGTTGGCTTGTTTCATGTCTTCGTTGCGGATATACATCATGTGACCACCACGATAGCCTTTGAAAGAGAAGCGATCTTGGAATTTGCCGCCTTTATCTAATTGCCAGAAATTATATTTCGCATTGAAATAATCGCAACCGCCATCGTAATATCCGGCCAGCAGCAGCACTTTCAAATTCGGATTTTGAGCAACTGCGCTTATCAGGTTTTGTCCCGTACGGTCGCCTTCCCTATTCCATGGGTTTACCGAGCCAAAGAGGTTGTATTCCAAATCTGTTTTATAGTTCAGGTCGTTCCGCAGATAATCGTTGATAGCCGGAGCAAACGAATGTTTCCAAGACGTCATTTCCGCATTATAATCAGAGCCTTCTCCGCCGTCCTGATTGTCGATTCCCTTGTAGCGCGAGTCCAACCGGCCGATCGTAAAACCTTGGTCTCTCAGCAATTCTTTCCAGAAGAAGCGGGTCGAGATGGTCAGGTTATGACTCAACACAGCCTGTTCGGACAGACCGGCATAGCGGGCTACCTTCCCGGCAATCTCACTCCGTTTGTTGGTCGGCAAAGCGCCTCCCCAGGCCAACGCCGGGATGTATTCCTCAATAGTGAATTTTTCCACTTCGGGCAATATCTGCAATAAGTCTTTCTGCTGCAAATCCGGCGCCAAGGCTTTGTGATACCAGGCCGTAGCGGACATATACGGCAAGGTGAGCGCTTCCCTGACCGGGCCGTCGCGACGAACGCCCAAGTCCGTAGCCGATACAAGGATTACTCCGTTCAGAAAGAGACTGTGGCTACTCTGCAATTCCAGCGAGAGACCGGATGCACGGGTAGTACCGTAACTTTCGCCAATCAGATATTTGGGCGAAGTCCAACGGTTCCGGCGTGTAACAAACGTGGTAATCCACGATGCCAGATAGCGAATATCTTCATTTACGCCGAAGAACTGCTTCCTGTCGGTATCTGCGCCTACAATGCGTGAGTAACCTGTATTTACGGGATTAACGTACACAATATCAGCCACGTCAAGAATAGAATATGGATTTTTGTCCGTACCGTAAGGCTGTACCGGATAGCCTTCGGCATCCAATTTCAAAAGGACAGGGCCGGTGAAACCTATCTCCATCCATAACGAAGCGGAGCCTGGCCCGCCGTTGAATGATATTACTAACGGGCGAGCGCTACGGTCTTTTACACCATCGCGTTCATAATACGTGTAATTAACCGCCGCGATCGGTTTCCGGTGTTCATCCCATACCGGCTGATTACCGGTAGTCGCCGTATAACTAACCGCCTGCCCTTTAATGGTAGTCTGGTGTTTTGTTACTACGGCAGTATCGGGATTAACGAATACACTCCCATTTGAAGCGCTTGCACCTTGTGCATTATCTCGTGTTTGACTGTCGGGGGCCTGATTTCTGGGCGCCTGTGCTGATAAACTGCCTGTTACGACTGCGCACAAACAGATTGTTGCTACTAAATTCCGTTTAATTTTCATACGTTTCTATATTCTGATTCTACAATTTTACGATCTGATTTTTACCTGATTTTCCAAATAAAACAACCTCACTACACAAGATAGACATCAGTACAAAGCCTTGTGCTGAGCATTCCTTTGGCTGATGCAAAAGTAGTAAAAAAGTAATAACAGTAAAAATAATTGTGAAAAAATTTGGATTTAAACACAGTACCTCAATAGCAACAAAATGATATTTAATTTACAATTAGAGGCT
>JAISJX010000127.1 GCA_031261145.1 Tannerella sp. | reverse complement strand
CAGCAGGATGATTTGGATGGCGATGGGCGATGGGATGAACTTGCGTTCGTTTATACGCTGAAACCCAATCAAAAAGCCAGCCTGAAAGTGAAATGGATCGCCAAAGAGAATGCGCCGGTTTATCCCCGCCGTACCAATGTAAGATATGGAAAAATGACTGCTCCGGGTAAAATTGTCGAATTGTACAGTGATGCGCATGGCAAATATAACCTGCCTCGCGGCGAAGGCTATCCGTATCAGATGGATGGCGTAACATGGGAAAACGACAGGATGGGCTTCCGGCATTATTTTGACGGACGCAATTGCCGGGACGTTTTTGGCAAGAGAGTGGGGGATATGGTGTTGGATACGGTTGGCATCAAGCCGGATGGCTATCCGGGAGATACGTATCATGTACTGGCCGATTGGGGCCGGGATATTATGAGTGCCGCTAATTCATTCGGATTAGGCGGGTTGGCCATCCTGTCGCAGGATTCTTTAATCCGCATGGGGGTGGTCATTGAAAAACGGACGGACAATGTGGACTCAACAAGCTATGAATTAGTGGTGGAAGGGCCTGTCCGTTCCATTTTCAGGTTACAGTTCCGTGGCTGGGAAGTGAGGAATGCAAAAATCAATGTATATGAGACCGTTACAATTTGGGCGGGAAAATATGGATATGAAAACCGGATTGAAACGGATGGCTTGCCTCCTCAATCCACGCTTGTTACGGGGATTGTACGTAATTTTAATGATAATGCGTTAGTAGAAAAGAAGATAGATAACGGATGCACCATTATGATGACGCATGACAAACAAACCTACAATAAGGAATGGTATATGGGTATGGCGTTGCTGATACCGGAAGTGAATGTCATTGAGACGTTTGACACGCCGGATAAGGGCGAAGGTATCATTGCCACCTGGTGCATCAAACTGAAACCCGACGGGAATAACCGCATACATTATAATACGTATGCAGCTTGGGAATTGCAGGACAGGCGTTTTACCCAATCCCGGTTTTTCTTTGATCTGATAGAGCGTGAAGCGGCGAAATTCAATCACCCGGTGAAAATGACTATCCATTTGTAAATCAGTCAAAATTAAAATAAATAAGATCATGAAACGAAGAAATTTTTTAAAATCGGCAGCAGCTACTACGGCTTTGGCTGCTTTTCCCATGCGGCATGTATTTGCTGATGTTCTTGCAGACAAATCATTACCAATCAGGACTAAAATCTCCCTGAATGCTTTTTCTTTTAACGAACCGTTGCTGGCAGGCAAGATGTCGCTGGATGATTTGCTCGAAAGTGCGGCGGAAACCGGTTTTGAAGGGGTTGATCTGACCGGCTATTATTTTCCGGGATACCCGGAGGTTCCAACCGATGAGTATATCTATCATATTAAACGGATGGCGTTTGATTTGGGACTTGAGATTTGTGGAAGCGGGGTGCGGAATAATTTTGCACAGGCAGACCCGGAAGCCCGCGAAGCAGCTAAAAAACATGTGAAAGAGTGGGTGCATGTAGCGGCAAAATTGGGCGGACAGACGTTGCGTATTTTTGCAGGAAATGATGTACCGGAGGGATATAGCCGTGAAGAAGTGTTCGGATGGATTGTCTCCTGCGTCAAAGAATGTGCGGAATATGCGGGGCGATATGGCGTTGTGCTGGCCATACAGAATCACAACGATTTTCTGAAAACAGCCGACCAGGTGGAAGAAATGCTGAAAGCCATTAATTCCAAATCAGTCGGTCTGATGCTCGATATTGGTTCTTACCGTACCAAAGCGGATCCGTACGCCGAAATCCGGCAAACCGTTAAATATGCAATTACGTGGCAATTAAAGGAAGAAGTCTATGTGAACGGACAGGCTGTGAAAACCGATTTAGACAAAATGAAAGAAATCATAGCCCAATCAACTTACCGCGGATACCTGCCGATAGAAACACTTGGGCCGGGCGATCCCAAACAAAAAATCAAAGCCCTGTTCAGCGAGGTAAAGAAAAGATTCGGATAAAGTCGAAATCTATTAT
Organism: Tannerella sp.; assembly: GCA_031261145.1. Next base: position 5,409 of record JAISJX010000127.1, on the reverse strand, counting down.
GGCCGGATATTTATTTCTTTGTAACACGGGAATTATAAAATTCCACCATTATCAGTTTATCAGGAAGTGAAGTCTGTTTTGCAGGTTCACTTCCGCCATACCGCCGTCTATATCAAGGTAAAGAAGGCTTAAACCGGGATAGATTTTCTTCAATCGCTTTTCAATTCCTTTGGCTACAATATGATTGGCGATACAACCGAAGGGCTGGATACAGACCACTTTATGAATCCCGCGCCGGGAATAGCCGGACACCTCGGCGGCAATAGCCCAACCTTCGCCAAACTGGTTGGATAAGTCCACTATTTCGGAGGCGTACTGCGCTTTTTCGTAAATGGACTCGGCGGGATGATAGAAACGGAAATTCTTCATAATCGCTTCAACACGGTTAATCCGTTTATTCATATAGTTCCACAAAACGGGCATCATCAATTTGCCGGTAATTCCTGTGTTTGTCAAACCGTTATCATCATTGATCCCGGAGTTTACAAAATATTGCATGAAAAAGTCGATAATGGGAGGCGTAACCACTTCCATACCCTTTGTACGCAACCATTCGGAAATATGCGCTTGGCCATAGTTGTTATATTTGATATAAATCTCGCCAACAAGTCCGACTTTCGTGTATTCGCGTTCGTACACAGAGATTTGATTGAAGTCGGCAACCGCCTGTTCAAGTAATTTCAGCAATGTCTTATGATTATTATCCAAAACAGCCTTGATGCCTTCAGCAATGTAAAAATCAAATAGTTGCTGCGTTTCGCCTTTCTTCTTTTCACGGATTAGCGTCGAACTGTACATCTGCTGCAACCCATCGGCATACAACAAACCGTAAACGATAATATTCAATATCTTGGCTACCGGTAGTTTAAACGCCTTTTGCTCGTTTTGGATAGCGTCTCCGCCCGAAAGCACCAGCACGGGAATATCTGCAAATCCGGCATTTTCCAGTCCTGATTTTATTTGCGCAACATAGTTCGTCGCACGGCACTGGCCGCCGGTCTGAGTGATGGAAACGACTACTTCATCCAAGTTGTATTTCCCTGATTTTAAAGTTTCAATAATATCCCCCAAAATTAAGGTCGAAGGATAACACACTTCGTTATGTCCGTATTTCAGGCCTGTTTCGGCCGATCGTTTGTTTGATTTCGGCAGGTTTTCAACTTTTAATCCGGCCAATTTTCCGATTGCCGGAATAAAAGGCGAAATAAAATCGGCAAACCAAGGCAGTAAAATCGTTTTTTCCCTGTCTGCCACGGTGTAACCGGTGGCATAGCCTTTGTACGGTTTCGATGCGGTTTGTTCGCTTACCAATCCTGTTATTCTCAGCGACTCTATCAACGAACGCAGGCGTAAGCGGATTGAGCCGGTACTGGCAATCTCATCAATTCGCAGAATCGTATGGTTTTTCTCTGCATTTTTCAAAATAGCGCCGGTTTCGTCCATAAAAAATGAGTCGGGGCCGCAACCAAACGAATTTAACTGAATCAGTTGCACGTTCTGCGGCAGTTTGGCCACTTCCATCGCCGCCTGTACCACGCGGTTCGGATAAGACCACTGGGAAACGAGCTTCAAATCGCTGAATCCGCCGCTTTCCTTTACGCAGAAAACATCGTCGGTCAGCGTCAATATACCCAAATCGGATAAGATTTGTCCGACTTTCTGGTGGATCAAAGGATCTGTATGATAAGGTCTTCCGGCAACGACGCAAACGAGTTTCCGGTCACGGATGGCGTCGTCCAGCAACTGTTTTTGCCGGTCGCGCAACGCGCTCCTGAGTTCGTGCTGTTTATCCAGGGCGTTCCTGAAGGCTTTGTCAAATGCCGCACGCGAAATGCCTAAGGACGACACATAGTCAAAGCATCTTTTTTTCAGCGCTTTCGGATTGCTGAATGTAATCACGGGTTTATCAAAAGGAATGCCGAATCTTTCTGCGGGGTCAATCGCGCTTCGGATAACGTCGGGGTATCCGCTGACGACCGGACAGTTAAAAGAATTGGATGATGTGTCGAAATCTTTTTCTTCCTTGGGGATAATCGGATAAAATATCCGGTCAACGCCCTGTCCGGCCAAGGCCAGAATATGACCGTGCACCAATTTGGCCGGGAAACAGATATTATCGGACATCACGCTTCCTACGCCCCTCTGGTAAAGCGGGAAGGTGGATTCGGGCGACAGGACGACGTCGATTCCGCATCCGGTAAACAAAGCGTTCCAGAAAGGATAGTCTTCAAACATATTCAGCACGCGCGGGATTCCGATTCGGAGGCGTCCGTTTTGCGCGTTCGCGTGTCCCGTTTTGTGCGTCTGTTCCCCAAAAAGAAGCTCGTTCTTCATTTCAAACGCATTATATCCTTTTTCGGGCGACGTATTTTTATTGTAGAATATTTTTTCGCACTTGTTGCCTGCATAACAGACATTTCCGTTTTCAAATTTGAAGCGGAGTACGGAGCAGGCATTGGTACAGCCCTTGCATTGAGACTCTTTCGTGTCTATCCTGTTGACGTCCGGCAGAGGCTCTATTCCTGTAAAAGCCGTTTGTTTTTTGTGGACAGCCCACCTTTTTTGGGCGTACAATGCCGCCCCCAGCGCACCCATCAGTTCGGGGTAATCCGTTGAGCTGACGGATTTTCCGGACAACAATTCCAACGCTCTGTAAACAGCGTCGTTCCGGAACGTACCGCCCTGAACCACTATATTATTTCCTAATTTGTTCAGGTTCGATATTTTAAGCACCTTAAACAGGCAGTTTTTGACGACGGAGTAAGCCAAACCCGCTGCAATATCGCCCAATGCCGCATTTTTCCGCAATGATTGCTTCACCTTGGAGTTCATAAAGACGGTGCAACGCGAACCTAAGTCGCTCGGATATGGAGACAAACAGGCCATCCGGGTAAATTCCGGCAGGCTCAGGTTCATGGTTGAAGCGAAATTCTGGAGAAACGAACCGCAGCCGGACGAACAGGCCTCGTTCAGTTCGACGTTGGAAATGACGCCGTTATGGGTGAAAATGGATTTTATGTCCTGTCCGCCGATGTCCAGCACAAAAGAGACGTCCGGATCAACGTATTGCGCTCCCGAAAGATGCGCCATCGTTTCGACGATACCGTAATCAAGTCCCAAGGCTGATTTGATAAGGTCTTCGCCATAACCGGTTGCCGCAGAAGATATAAACCGGAACGTAGCGCCTTTTTCGGCTGCTTCGGCATAGAACTGGCCAAGCCCTTCGACGACCTTTCTCAGCGGATTGCCTTCATTGGGTGCGTAAAACGTATAAATCAGGTTCTCCGCATCGTCCATGATAAGAATCTTGGTGGTTGTGGAACCGGAATCAATCCCCAAAAAACAGGGAATATCTTTTTGCCCTTTTAGCTCTTTTGTCTTGAGATGTTTGATTTTACGATTCTTTTTCCATTCCGAATATTCCGCTTCATCATGGAACAGGACAGGCATAGTCTCGTCGTTTTTCGCATGGTGACGGTTCGTTTCCAATTTCAGAATCAGCGCCTCCAAGTTTTGCAGGGCATCCTCTTCCTTGCAATACAATGCGCATCCCCATGCCGGAAAATATTCGCTGTTTTCGGGCAGCACAAGGCTGTCGTCAGCCACCTTCAGGATGTCCCGGAACGAATCCCGTAATGCAGGAATAAAGGTCAAAGGCCCGCCGATACAGAGTATTTCCGGTTGTATGTCATATCCTTTGGCAAGAGATGTAATGCTTTGCAATGCAACGGTATGGAGTATCGACCGCGCAATATCGGGCACGGGGATATTCCGGCAAATCAGGTTTTGAACGTCCGTCTTGGCAAACACGCCGCAACGCGAGGCGACGGGATAGATTTTCTCGTATTTCATGGCCTGGGCGCCCAGTTCTTCGACAGGGATATTCATTAAATCAGCCATTTGGTCGATAAAAGCCCCCGTTCCGCCGGCACAACTGCCGTTCATCCGGATGTCGGGTTGCTTTTCTTTATTGAAAAAGACCATTTTCGTGTCTTCGCCGCCAAGATCAATCATCGTATGCGTGCCGGGATAAATGCGGTCAATCACTTCGACCGATGCTATCACCTCCTGCACAAAAGGAATGCCCGTCCGCTCCGAAATACCCATCCCGGCCGAACCGCTTATGTTGATACGAAATTGCCTGCCGGGGAACTGTGCGTGAATGCCACGAAATTCTTCCGTAAGTATCTTGTCGATATTTGCTGTATGTCTTTTATAGACCTTGTAAACGATCTTGTCCGCCGGGTCTAAAATGATGATTTTTACCGTAGTCGAACCTATATCTATTCCGATTCTACAATTTTTATCAAAGGCTTGCATAACAAATTTCACTCATTTATTCCTTCAAACTGGAATGATTTCTCCTTTTTTTTAGCGATAATACAGTGCAAAGGTAAAGCGTTATCTTCATATTTTACAGAAAATCATGTTAAAAAAGCATACGTTTTTCAAGGATTTCACGCCGTTGCCGCTGTCTCCGTCGCCGGGGCAACCATGAGACGTCAGGGTATTGTTTTTTTTAAATCACCGGAAACATTAACGGATGCATCGCCTATAATTTCAAGATTCCGGATAATGGCATCCTGTTCAATCCACTGTTCCTCGAAATTATCGTAATTGTGAAGCCTGTCTGACAGGTATTCGACTTTGGCAATGCAGTCGCAGATATGTCCCAGGCGGAATAGATTTCTATCATTCACTTCCATCGTCATAAATTATTTTTAAATCATTCATAATATGGGGTTTCAATTTGGGGTGAACGAATCTGTCGGAAACCAGATCCACTTTCTTGTTCAGTTTTTGCTCCAAATCATCTTTCATTCGTACAAGATTGAATAAGCCGACGGCGTTTTTCAGTTGATACAGAATGTCTATATCACTGTTTTCCGTATCTTCATTACGGGCTACGGAACCGAATATCCCTATTCTGACAGGGTTATAGGGCTTCATCGCACGGATGACCGTATCAATCTGACTTTGTGACAACATTATATATTCATCTATTTTTTTACGGTTACAAAGATACGTCTTTTCTTTCGACGGGCAATCATTTCACAGGCAAAAAAACGCGCGGGGGGAATCTCGCCCCAACGCCGTTTTAAAAAGACATTGGCTCAAGTTTAGAATAATGTTGCTAAATTAGCTATTGGCAGTTAGCTACTACAAAAGAAAAAGGTTCACGTTCCTAACTTTCCCGTTAGGGAATCCATATCAATAGAAAGCTGAATAACCCCACGAATTTTTTCTCCGTCAGGAGATACACAAATACAAATGTGAATGTCCTGACGGACAAAAGAAGGCCGGTGTTTTCTTATTCTATTGATATGAAAGTCCTACGGACTATAGTTGTAATTTTTATAGCAACACGATTATTAACTACAGCCAAAAACATTCCATATCTCGAATATA
>JAISJX010000118.1 GCA_031261145.1 Tannerella sp. | reverse complement strand
GTTGAGTATCACTTTTATCCCTTTGCGGAAAGCTATTTCAGCCGTATATTCTACGGTTTCGATAGGGATTTCCAACTGCATCAGCACGATGGATGCCGATTCGATTTCCGGACGCGCTTCTTCAATGTTTTCGGGACTTAGCGTACCGTTGGCGCCTGACGCCACCACTATGCAGTTTTCCCCTTTCGCATCGACTGTGATAAGCGCTACGCCTGAAGGATTCTCTGCGTCGGAAAAAATGTAATCCGTCCCGATACCTTCGGCTTTGTACAGTTCTACCGATTGTTTACCGAAGAGGTCGTTGCCTGTTTTGGCGACAAAACTCACTTTACCGCCCATTCGTGCCGCGGCAACTGCCTGATTGGCGCCTTTTCCGCCGGGATTCATCAGGAATGTGCCGCCGAGAATCGTTTCGCCCGGCGCCGGAAGCCGTTCCGACTTGATGACCATGTCGGTGTTGCAACTGCCGACTACAGTAATAGTATTCATAGCATTTTTTTATTATAGATTTATTTCATGCCACAAAGATACATGAATAATTGGACATAAATTTCATAAAGCAGGCCGAAAAAATAGCCGAAAAGCAATTATATTATGTTAATAGTTGAATTATAATATTCAACGAAAAAATTCAGGAGTTGTTTTAAGAATACTTCCGTCGTTTCCGTCGTGCCGGTGATGTCGGAAATATTGACGACGGGGCTGGGAACGGAGGCAATGCGTCTGCCGCGCAACAAAGGGTCTCCCTGTAGGGCGAATGACAGTTGTTCCAGATTGGAGCGGTGGAGTAGAGTGCCGTGGAAGAGTATCCGGTTACGGGTGACGTGGGAGGCGGTGCCTGATATTTTTTTTCCATTGATAAGCAATTCTTTACGTTTACCGGCAGTCGCTGTGACACCCAATGATTGCAGGGCGGCTATTATGGGAGTGGCAAAATCCATTTCCAGCGCCGGGGTAGAGCCTTTCCGGGTTATAAAGGCGTAATTGATATTCCCATAGTCGTGATAGACCGTTCCGCCGCCTGAAATCCGTTTGATTACCTCAATGCCATGCGCCTGACAATAGGCCGTATTTACTTCTGCGGCAATCTGTTGATTACGACCTACAATGACGGACGGGCGGTTGATATAAAATAACAGGACTTCCTCCGGTTCGGGAAGTCCTGTTAATAAATCGTTTTCTAATGCGGCGTTGTATGCCGGCGAATCGGAGCGACTTTTCAGCAATTGCATGGATGAGGCTCTATTCCACATGAAAAGCGACGCGCAACGCTTCGACTTCTTCGTCGGAGATCGGATTTAACTGCCCGATGGACGTTGCCATAATCAGCGATTTGGCGCTAAATTCGGCTACTTCCAACCGGTCGAAAGTCTGCAGTAATCCGTCGCCGGTGATAACGACCGAATCGTTGGTCAGCAGGATAGCCGGTTTCTCTTTCAGTATTTTTACAATCTTTTGAGGATCGGTATATTGCGTTCCGAACGGGACAGCCGGGATGTCTTTCAACAGAATCCAACTTTCAGGAATCGTTCGCACATTCAGTTTGACGCCGGAAGTGCAGAATCCCATCAGATGAGACGATTGCGTCAGGATAATCGAATTAATCTTCGGATTGCTCTGGTAAATCGCCTGATGCAGGGCTACCGAGCGACTGGGTATCTTCCCGGCCTCCACCATTCCATCCTTGATTTGTACGATGTTATGCGGTTCGATGTCCCAACGGGGAACTCCCGGAGGCGTAATCAGGAAGTCATTCTTGCGCCAGCGAACGGAAACCGTTCCGTAGGAGCTAATCATCAACCCTTGGTCGCAGGCGCGCCGGACAATCGTCACAATCTGCTCGCGGATAGCGCGTTCGTCGGACGGATAGGAGGCGTTCATGTAATACGGGAAGTCGGTTGGAATCGAACGGTCATGTTGCTCGATCTGCTCGTCTGTGAGGTATTGCGGTTCGCCTAATATCGAGGCGTTTATCACCGTGCGGGCGCTAAATTCGAGCGTCTCGAACCGTTGGTAAGCGTCCATAAGGTCTTCGCCGCAAAGCACGACGCCATGATTTTCCATAATCACGGCATTAAAGTCCGGATTTTCCTTAAATTCAAACGCGATTTTCTCCCCCAAAGCCTGGCTTCCGGGCACATCATACGGCGCAAATCCGATAGTCCCGCACACGCTTTTAGCCTGCGGAATGATATTCGTATTCGGTATCTGTTGGGTGATACTGAATGAAACCAATGCCGGCGGATGAGCATGGATAATAGCGTTCATGTGCGGTCGAATCTCGTAAATCGCTTTGTGAAAGGGAAATTCGGAAGAAGGTTTGTGCGGCCCGACAATACTGCCATCCGCTTTTACGCAGACGATGTCTTTGGTCGTCAGCGTACCTTTATCAACCGAAGCCGGTGTAATCCAGATATCCCCGTTTTCGTCCTTAATCGAAATATTGCCGCCCGAGGTCGTTGTCAGTCCGCTCCGATAAATCCGGCTGATGACGACCCGAATCTGGTCGGCAGGATGCATAAGTTTAGTATCTAACTGTTTCATAAATGTTATAATTGGCTTTTAGAAATCACGGAACAAAATTAATATAAAAATTGCAGAAATAAAAATTATGACCCTATTTTTTGCTCGGAATTTGTAAGAATTAGACTGTAATTGTTTGCACCAAGTAATTTATTTGTGTACTTTTGGCGCAAATTTTAAAGTAGATGTCAGAATTATCACCTTTAATTACCGATTTGGCTATCATTCTTACGGTAGCCGGGGCTTTCTCTTTGTTGTTCAAGTGGCTGAAACAACCTGTCGTGTTGGCGTACATCGTGGCGGGCGTCGTCATTTCGTTTATCATTCCGCGCGACGACCCTGAGTACGAAAATATTAGTACGTGGGCTGAAATCGGGATTATTTTCCTCTTGTTCGGGCTGGGCTTGGAGTTCAGTTTCAAAAAACTGATGAAGGTTGGCTCTACGGCTTTCGTGGCGACGCTGTTTATCGTGATTTCCATGATCGCCTTGGGCTACATCACCGGAATATGCTTTGGCTGGTCGTCGATGAAAAGTCTGTTTTTGGGCGCCATGCT
>JAISJX010000073.1 GCA_031261145.1 Tannerella sp. | reverse complement strand
TGGCCAGGAAGATACTTAAACCGGATGACAAGCCGCTTCTCGGGTCGGACAACAGCACATAGACAGGTCTCCACAGCGGATAATTCTCCTGTACGATGTCGCCGGCAAAAGGCAGATAGCCATTGATGCTCATCAAACTGATTTTATCTTTACAGTTCAGATAGTCTGTACTGTTTTCATCGCTCAATACATTCGCGCCGATCAAGCCAATGGTATTGGGCATCTCTATCACTTTCTCAATTACTTCGGCGCAATTCTCCAACGCGAAGAGGTTCGGGGAATGGTCGGCGCCCTGCAAGAGCGAGTCGGCTACATAACGCAAGATGCCCGATTCTTTATTGTCGAATATCACCCGGATCGTTCCATACGGAGAATCGGGGTTGAGTTGCGACCATTCTGTAATCTCGCCCGTAAGGATTTTCTTCAATTCAGCCAATCCAATGGCGGAGTCTGTATTTTGTTTGTTTATAATGAGGGCTACTCCGTCAAAAGCGATCAGATGCTTTTTGGCATCCATGTTACGCTCCAGCATCGTCGCCCGTTCTTTCCGGGTTAAATCCCGTGTAGCAAGAGCCAACCGGACGGAATCTTCCACCAGCAGTTGAATGGCTTCTTTCTCCGTGGTATAGACCGGCACAATCACGGCCTGGGGGTTATGCGCTTCAAATACCTGGATTTCGGCATTCATCAAGGTCTTGAAATTGGCGTCGCAGGCTATCTGTATGAAGCCCGAATGAAGCGTATCGTCCCAACCGCCTTTGGACGCCTTCTTCTTGCAGGAAAAAGTAAGCCCTGAGAGCAGACACAATAAACCATATAGAATCATTCGCTTCATACCTGTTTTGTTAAATAAAAATTGAAAGCGGATGTATGTCCGCTTTCAACTTTTAGCTGTCACTTCATTAGCATAGCTTTTTTTTCGCCCTGAAGATTCTGTATATACCGTAAATCCCGAACGCGATTCCCAAGCCCAGCCTTATTCTCCCGTCCGCAATAATAGTATTAAAGCAGGCGGTGAATAAGAGTATCACGCCGAGAGCCACATAAAAGACCGACATAACACATTCAAAGATGAACGTAATTAATTCTCGACCTTCCAATTTTGGTTTGCGGGTATTCACGTTCTTGTCAGTTTTGCAATTTGAACACTACCGGTAAAGTGAAATACACAGCAACAGGAGTCCCGTTTTGCTTCCCTGGAATCCATTTCGGCATTTTATTTACTACGCGAATAGCTTCCTTGTCGCAACTTGGATCCAACGAACGGATTACCGCCACACTTCCCACCGACCCGTCAGGGCCGACCACGAACCGCAAGATTACACGACCTTGAATACCTTGTTCGGTTGCAATTACCGGATACTTGAGATTTTCGTACAAAAACTTCATCATTTCCTTATCTCCACCAGGGAAGGAAGGCATTACTTCCGCGTGATCCCAAACCTTTGGCGCTTCTTCCACCACCTCTTTAGCCTCTTGCAGGTCGGCAATATCCACCGTACCTCCTTCTACTCCTTCAATAGTTGCAACAGAGATGTCTGCTTTGGTATCGGTCAACTCCAATTGGGTGACTTGTACTTCATCAGCCTTACTGTCTTCCACAATGATAGGAGGCACGAACGCGATCGTCGCTTTCAATGCCGGAGGGGGCGGAACGTTTTGAATCTCCTTGATCTGGTTCTCTTCAGGGACTTCGGTATCTATATCCACCATCGTCACCTCTTCTGTCTGTGTCAAATCAACCGCCTTGTGCGGGATGACAGATTTGATGAGGTTAGGAAGGAAGACCGCGGCCAACCCTACTAAAATAACAACGATGATAGCTTGCAGGTGGCGATCTGAAGATTCGTTGCGCAGCACATAAGCGCCATACGCCTGATTCTTGTCTTCAAATATCAGTTCCAGCCATTTCCGTGAAGTTAAATTTATATCTTTTGCCATTGTTTGTATGTTTATTATGAGATAAATTATTTGGTTGCCTCAGCACGTTGCTTCTCTGTAAGATATTCAGGATTATCTGTTTTCTTAAACAGCAAGTAACGATCCCCCTCAGACAATTCTATTATCGCATAAGCCCCAATGTTGCAAATCAACATCTCGTCCAATACGTCCACCAGGTTTTTATACGTTGATAAATCAGTCGGCTTGATCATAATCGTAGGAGCAATCTTTTTGACGTTAAGGGCCTCCTCTTGAATTTTCTTCGATTCTTCTCTGAACTGTTCTTCCGTAATCTCCAGTTTCTGTTTTTTATCTTTCAGTTCCTGAATGAGTTCATACGTTCCGCTATTCTTCCTCAGCAGCACGGTTCTTATTCCTTCAGCGCCGTAAGGAGTTAATTGCAGGAAAGAAGAATCTGCATAAGAGGAACCGTCCTCTTTCGGCATACCTTCATAATAGTAGAGTTTGTTATCTCCACCCAAAATAATAGTTACCGCGCCGGATTCTCTTACTTTTTCCTTTTGAGAATCATCAACAATATCCTTGGAAGGCATGTTTATATTCATCGTTTGCGGCTTTACAAGGGAGGTACACAACATGAAGAAGGTAATCAGCAACATGTTCATATCCACCATAGGGGTGAAATCGACACGCAACGTTTGTTTCTTCTGTTTGTTTTTACCGCCACCGCCAGCATCTTTCGTTTGTATTTCAGACATTTTCTTTTTAATTTAATTAAAGATAAATACGTAACTTCATTCGCTGGAAGCCGTTTTCAAACTTGTAATCAAGAGGTAGCGGTTTTTACGCATATCTCTTAAATCATCCATCACTTTCTTCACGACCGGATAATTGGTGCTCCTGTCAGCTTTGATAGCGATTTGCAAGTCGGGGTTGACCGTCGTCGCATGACTTACCCAACGCTTAAATTCGTTATCGGATGATACTACACCCTGATTGTCTCTCACTTCCGCACTGTCGGTCGGGATACCTACCCTGGCGCTGGTAAGATTTCTCATGTATTCATCCTGTTTGTCGACAGGCAAATTCAAGAAATCTTTTATAGTACGCATGGGGACGCCAAACGTCAATAGTTTCTGGAAGGAACTCAGTTGTGCGGGAGAAAATTCATAACCGTAATCTTCACCTACAGCTCTTAATGTTGCAATCTTATCATTCTGGTTATCCAAACTCATGAAGATTTTACCTTCAGCATCCACTAAGATAGTCATCAAGTTCGTTTCCGGGATTTTGATTTCGGAAACAGAGTGTGGCGTGACTACTTGAATGGGTTCCTTTGAGATAAACGTAGAAGTTAACATAAAGAAAGTAAGTAAAAGTACAGTAACATCACTCATCGCCGTCATGTCGATGAATGTACTTTGCTTTTTTACTTTTGCTTTTGCCATTGGATTGTCCTGATTAAGCGTTGTGTGTTGCAGCGTAGGTCTGTGTTAAAGCAAATCCCATTTCGTCGATAGCATAAGTCAGGTTATCGATCTTACTTGTGAAGTAAGAATAGGTGATGATTGCCAACGCGCCCGTTGCGATACCACAAGCCGTGTTGATAAGCGCTTCCGAGATACCGGCAGAAAGCGCAACCGAGTCAGCCGCACCTTCGGAGGCCAAAGCGCCGAAAGAACGGATCATACCTAATACCGTTCCCAACAGACCTAACAAGGTTCCTAACGTCGAGATCGTTGCGATGATAGGTAAGTTTTGTTGGAAAGAAGGCAACTCCAAAGCGGTAGCTTCTTCAAGTTCAGCTTTGATTTCTTCAATCTTCTGTTCTTTAGGAATACCTGCTGTTTCCATTTCTTTGTACTTCTTCAAACCGGCGTCCACGATAGCGGCAACCGAACCTTTTTGTTTTGCGCAAAGCGCCTCGGCAGCGGCGATATCGCCTTTCGCCAATTCGGCTTTCACGTCATATACGAAGTCCGTTAAATTCCCCTGGCCTTTTGCTTTGCCCAAAGCAAAAATGCGTTCTACGCTCAATGCGATAACCGTCACTAACAAAGTCAGAATCAACGGTACAACATACCCTCCTTTGTGCATCGTCCCTAACATGTTGCCGTTAAGTGGATGGTTTGCAGGGTTATTGTCCACGAAGTTCGCCGGATTACCCAATATGAATACATAAAATGATACTGCTAAAATAAAGCAGCATGCAATAACAATACTGGCCGAAATCCCACGAGATTTCTTGCCTACTCTTTTCACTTGTTTCTGTGCTTCCATAAAACACTGTTTTTTAGTTAGTTATTAAATAATATCTATTCGTTTATTCACCTATATTTAATGAAAAAACGGCGCAAAGGTACTATTTTTTTTTTAACCAAATAAAATTTGAGGAGAAAATTTATTCGTTTATTTATTTTTATGTTTCATGAATAACGGTGCAAAGGTAGTAATTTTTTTTAAAGCCCAAATAAAACTTGAAAAAAATTAGGAATATTTGTAATATAAAAGGAAAAAAATACGCTTCGTTATACAAAAAAAAGGGCGAATTAGCCCTTTGATTTTCGATGACCGGCAGAAAATTTTAATTCAGCCGGTAACTGACAAATGCCACCCGTTTACTGTCCGGCGCCCATGAATTTACGTTGATTGTTCCTTGTCCGCCAAATAGCCTGGCTAACGTTTTGGGTTCGCCGCCCGTTGCCGGTATCAGGCGAAGTTCCACATTCTTATTGGGAAGGTGTTGATCCGGAGCCAAGTCTCCTTTTTTGTACGTGATATAGATAACTTGTTTCCCATCAGGCGAAACATGCGGAAACCATGCGTTACTTTCTTCGTCGAACGTGATTTGCGTTTGTCCCGAACCGTCCGGTTTCATGCGCCACACCTGCATCAGGCCGCTACGTACGGAATTAAACCAGATAGATTGACCGTCGGGCGAATATTCCGGGCCATCGTCCAAGCCTTTGTCTGTTGTCAGGCGGATTTCTTCTCCGCCTTCCGCCGGAATGATATATACGTCGAAATTCCCGTTTCTCTCGGCGCAGTAGGCCAAATATTTGCTGTCGGGACTCCATCCGTGCAAATAACTCGGCGACAGGGGCGTGATAAGCCTTGGAACGCCTCCTTCGATGGGCACCGTATATACGCGCGACCGGGAATCTTCTTTGGTGCCGTGACTGATAGCTATTTGCTGGCCGTCGGTGGTGAGCAAATGGTCGTTATTGCACCGGGAGGCAAAACCGGTATTGATTGGAATCGACTCTCCCGGCGACGTGGGCGAAATCTTGTATAGTTTGCCGCCGCTGTTATAAATCAGCCATTTGCCATCGGGCGTCCAGTTGGGCGCTTCAATCAGATACGGAAATTCTTTCACGATGGTGCGATGTCCGTTAGTCGCGTCCATGATTTCCAAAACACTTGTCACATTGCTCTGTGGCGGGTACGATTTATACTGCACGTCAGAGAAATACACCTTTTCTATCACATTCGACTCGTGGGAGCAAACGAACAGGCCAATATAGCAGGTGCCGGAAAAATTAAGTTCGATTTCGCCGGTCGCTTCCTGTGCGAATTGGCCAATACCTGTTTTCATGATGATTTTATTTCCAATCCGTTCCAAGGTGATATGATCGGCGCTTTTGTTTGCGGCGACCACTTCGCTGGTTTCCTGACCGGTTGCTTTGCGATACTGGAGAGACGTCAAACCGTCGCCGTGGATGGCTACATCCGCATACTTCGATGCTCCCGTAAGCGATTCACGGATCATGACGCCCAGTTTCCGGTGCGGATTCACTCCTTTTCCCTCAAACGCAATCCTGGCGGAAAGCGAGAAGTTACCGGATTCTTTTTTCCATGCCATGAAAAATTCGTCCTGTTCCGCCCACAGGTTTGTACCTGCTCCGGTAAGCGTATATACCTTTGTGGAAGTGTTGTAGCTAAAACTTCCTTTCAATTGGGGACTGCCGATATCCCCGGAATTTTCAAATAAACCGCCGCCCCCGTCGTTTGAAGCGCTCACGCTTACGAAAAAGAACGATACAATAAGAATGACTAACACCTTAAAACTTAATACTCCTGATTTCATAATTTTGTCCAATTAAATAGTTTGTAAAAAAATACGCTGATTCATGACAGTTCGATTGTGAACTTTCTGTTTAATTACCCGTTCCCCATCGGATGGGACAAAATTACAAAAGTATCTGAAAAAATCATCTTTTTTGCCGTAATTTTTTTCTAAAAGGCGATATAAAGGCCGAATATTTGAAAATATAGCCTATCTTTGCACAAAATTTTAAGTATAACTATGCGGGTACGTAGAAAATTTACTCAATCCTTAACGATTGTCCTGTTGATGATATTCATGTCTTATTACGTGAACATCAGCTTTTTCTACCATTACCATATCATTAACGGCGTTACGATTGTACACTCGCACATTTATGCAGGCCAGCATTCCGAAACGGGAACCCACACCGCCAACGAACTGACCTTAATATCGGGACTTTCAACTTTATTGGTTTCAGAACCGGTATTATTTTCCATCGCTTTGCTGATACTTTGTCTGTTAGCTGTTTTTCTACAGGAGAAACTATCGGTGAAAGCGGAAACATCCGGTTTGGATTACATCTCGCTACGGGCGCCTCCCGTCTTTTCCTGAAATATCCGTCTTGTTTGTGGGACGAATCATTTGTCCTCACCCGGATTTATAGAATCGCCTGTCGGTGTTCTACACCGCCGGTTGGGGTGGATTTACAGGATAAAACAAACAAACCCAAAAATTATTTTATAAACAATTAATCTCGCGCCCTGTTATTTCAGGTGCATCTTTTAGTAAGCTAAAAAGCTAATAGCTAAAAACCAATAACCGTGCGTTGGATTATAGAATTTCATGTTATGAAGAAAATAGGAATATATACATTTATTTATAGCCTCTTGCTGGTCGGTTGTCATTCACAAAAGTCGCAAGAGGAAAACAGCGGCGTTTTTTATCAGGGAGAAACATTGTGCATCCCGGATAATTCGCCCATACTTTCAAAAATAGAGTTGAAAACCATTCAACCGCAACCCTATAGCGCCGAGTTTCGTACGACGGGGACTGTCAGGGCGGTTACGGGCTGTTTAGCGGAGATTGCGCCTCCTTTTGACGGGCGGATTGTCCGTTCGGCTGTCCGGCTCGGACAGAAAGTCAGTGCGGGTACGCCTGTTTTTGAACTTAGTTCGGCTGATTTTTATGAAGCGTCTAAAAACTATTTCCAGACGCTCCAAACTCAAAATTTGACGGAAATCGAGCTGCAACGCCAAAAAGATTTGGTGCAGCATGGCGTTGGCGTGCAAAAAGAATTGGAAGAAGCCGAGACCAGCCATGCATTGGCTGATAAAGAGTTTGAAAATGCGCTTGCGGGCATGAACATGTTCCAGATCAACCCGGATGAATTAGTTATGGGACAAGCGTTGAAGATTGTTTCGCCCATTGCCGGCGAAATTGTTAAGAATAATATCGTGTTGGGGCAATACGTCAAAAGCGACTCCGAGCCGCTGCTAATCGTGGCGGAACTCAGCAAAGTATGGGTGGTGGCGCAGGTAAAGGAAAAATATATTTCCTCGATCCATCCGGACGACCAGGTGCGGATTACGACAGAATCCAATGTCGGCGAGGAGATTACCGGGCGCGTCTATCATATCGGCGAATTGCTGGACGAAGAAACCCGTTCCATCGAGGTGTTGGTGGAGTGCGACAACAAAGACCGCAAGCTCAAGCCGGGCATGTTTGCCGGGGTTCATTTTATCAATGCGCCGGTGGACGCGATTGTGGCGCCGTCGTCCGCCCTGTTGCAATCGGAAGCCGGAACGTATGTGTATGTGCAGACCGGTAAAAATCAATATGTCAAGCGTTTTGTCGAAACGGTCACGGCCGGCCCGAACGAAACGATGATTAGCAAAGGATTGGAAGCCGGTGAGATAATCGTCTCCGGCGGCGGCATTTATATGATGGGGATTTGAGTATGGAAAAACTGATAACGATGCTTATCAACCGACGGTGGTTGATGGCTACTATTTTTATAATTATATCCCTGTTTGGCATTTACGCATGGACGAGGCTTTCCATTGACGCTTATCCCGATATTGCCGACGTGACGGTGCAAGTCGTGACGCAGGTGCCCGGACTTGCGGCCGAAGAGATGGAGCAACAGATTACGATTCCATTAGAGCGGGAACTGAACGGGATACCGAACCTGCATGTGATGCGCAGTAAAAATACCTTTGGACTGTCCATCATCATGTTGGTTTTCAATGATGAGAAAGACGATTACTGGGCGCGCCAGCGGGTGACGGAACGCATCAGCAACGTGGATTTGCCTTACGGCGCACAGCCGGAACTGAATCCCCTGACTTCGCCGACCGGTGAGATTTACCGCTATGTGATTGAAAGCAAAAATCATACATTGCGCGAATTGACGGATTTGAATAAATGGGTCATCATTCCCCGCTTGAGGCAAATAAGCGGCATTGCGGATGTCAGTAATTTCGGCGGGATTACGACGCAGTACCAGGTCGAAATCGACCCGATGAGACTGTACCAGTATAATCTTTCGCTGGCGGACGTGACGGAAACGATTGAGCGGAATAACGCCAATGCGGGCGGAAGTATGCTTGACCGCGGCGACTTGAGCTATGTGGTGCGCGGTATCGGCCTGATTCGCGACCTGAAGGATATGGAAAATATTGTCGTGAAGACCGAGAAAGGCGTTCCTGTTTTTCTGAAAGACCTTGGGACGCTGAAATATGGGAACCTTGAGCGAAAAGGCATTCTGGGATTTACGGACGCCGACCATGATTATACGGATGGCGTAGAGGGCATTATTCAGATGTTGCGCTACCAGAATCCGTCGGAGGTACTGGCGGAGGTACACAGCGCCATCGACGAACTCAATAACGAAGTTTTGCCGAAAGGCGTGACCATTCATCCGTTTATGGATCGCACAAACTTAGTAAATACGACGCTGAATACGGTTTCGCACACGTTGTTCTTCGGTATGATATTAGTGATTGCGGTGTTGATTATCTTCCTTGGAAGTTGGCGGGGGGCTTTGCTGGTGGCGATTACGATTCCGGTTTCGTTGCTTATCGCCTTTATCCTGATGTGGTTGACGGATGTTCCGGCCAACTTGCTTTCGCTGGGCGCTATCGACTTCGGTATCTTGGTGGACGGTTCGATTGTGATGATGGAAACCATTCTGAAAAAGCGGGAAGATGATACGAGTGCGCCTTTGGAAGAAAAATCCATTGTCAGCCGTGTGCTGGAGGTTTACAAGCCGATTTTTTTCGCTACCTTAATTATTATCATTGCTTATACGCCGTTATTTGCTTTTGAGCGTATTGAGAAAAAGTTGTTTACGCCGATGGCTTTTACGGTCGGTTATGCTTTGTTGGGCGCTTTGGCGGTTGCGTTGTTGCTGATTCCGGGAATCACATACGCCATTTACCACAAGCCGCAGAAGGTCTATCAGAACCGTTGGTTAGCAAAATTGACGGAGAAATATAAACAGGGAACCGAAGCGATTCTCCGGCGTCCGAAACAGGTATTTGCTCCGATAATCGTTATTCTGGCGGCGGCAGCCGTATTAAGTGTGACGGTCGGGAAGGATTTTCTTCCGCCGTTAGACGAGGGCGCTATCTGGATACAGGTGCAGATGCCTCCGGGACTTTCGCTGAACAAGGCGCAGGAGATGAGCGATACGATGCGGTATCGCCTGTCGAAGCATGAAGAAGTGACATACGTGATGACGCAGATGGGTCGTGACGATGAAGGTGCGGAGGCTTTTACAACCTCCCATATAGAATGTTCGGTTGGACTGCGACCGTACGGCGAATGGAAAAACGGTCGCCGGAAAATAGACCTGGTTAACGACATGGCTGCCGAGATTGCGACCATGCCCGGCTACCGCGTCGGCTTTTCACAGCCGATTATCGACATGGTGATGGACCAGATAGCCGGTTCGCACAGCGATTTGGCGTTAAAAGTGTACGGCGAGGATATAGCGGAAACCCGGCGCATTGCTGAGGAGGTGGAAGCCGTCCTCAAACAGATACAGGGCGCCGCCGATGTGGCGATTGAACAAGACCCGCCTCTGCCGCAGTTGCAAATCGTTGCCGACCGCGACAAAATTGCGCAATACGGGTTGAATGTGGCGGACGTCTCCGAACTGATCGAAGTGGTCATCGGCGGTAAAGCTATTTCACAGGTTTTTATCGGCAGCAAGGTGTATGATGTGATTGCCCGTTACAACGAAGTCTATCGTGACTCGCCGGAGAAAATCGGCAATCTGATGCTTACTTCCGGTTCCGGCGCAAAGATTCCGCTGTCGCAAGTGACGGAGATTCATACCCGGACAGGCGCCAGCATCATCACCCGCGAGATGAACCGGCGTAACTTAACCATCCGTATCAACCTGCGCGGACGCGACCTGACGTCGTTTTTGCAGGAGGCCAAAAGCAAAATCAAGGAAAATGTCCAATACGACCAGACGCTTTACCGGCTGCACTGGGACGGACAGTTTGAGAACCAAAGTCGCGCCTATTCCCGTTTGGCGGTGCTTGTCCCGTTTGTGCTGGCATTGATGTTTTTGCTGTTGTTCGGGGCGTTTGGCGATTTCCGGCAGGCGGGGTTACTTATCGCCCTGTTGCCTCTGGTATTGTTCGGCGGAATGTTGGCGTTGAACGTCCGGGGCATGACGTTTAATGTATCGTCGGCGGTCGGATTTATTGCGCTCTTCGGCGTGTCCATCCAGAATGGGGTCATTATGATTTCTCATATTAACGTATTGAGGAAAAGAGGTATGCAACTGAAAGAGGCTGTTGTATCCGGCGCTTCCCACCGTCTTCGTCCGGTGCTGATGACGGCGACCGTGGCGATTCTGGGCTTGTTGCCCGCCTCCCTTTCCACCGGCATCGGTTCGGACGTGCAGCGCCCGCTGGCGACCGTGATTGTCTATGGCCTGCTGTTCGGTACAATCACCACGCTTTATGTGCTGCCTCCGCTCTATTATTTATTGGAAAAGATGAAATTGAATAAAATAACGAACGAGCATGAATAAAATAAACAAGATCATTTTCCGGATAGCCCTGGCAGGTTTGTTTGCTGCGGCTACTCCGATGGTAT
>JAISJX010000251.1 GCA_031261145.1 Tannerella sp. | reverse complement strand
TTAAATCATATTCCGTATTATGATAACACGTATGGTTATGACCCGAACGATGTGACCATCAACTTGAAACCGGGTGAAATAGATGCCATGTTGGCTCAACCTGATTATGCATTCACCGGTACGCCGGTAGAATTGTTGGAAAAAATATATATTCAACAATATCTTCATTTTATATATTTCTCGACCGAACAAATGGTTTCCGTCAGACGTTCAGGCGTTCCCAAAATCAACACTACATTGTTGAAATGGTCGCAATTCAGGGGCGTTCCGGAATCGCGTATCCCTCGCCGCTTGGAAATCAACCCGTTGAATGTATCTTCTTTGATGTATGATATTGAAAAGAAGGCATTCGCAGATCAAGGTTTTACACCCGGTGCCGGTGTGGGCGATCCTTCCGTATTGAATAGAGAGCGCGTGTGGATTGATATAGGTGCACCGCAATATGGCGAAGGGCCTAATATACTACCACAGTAGTTTCGTAAATAAATTAAGAAATAAGAGGGTATCCGTTTAGATACCCTCTTATTTCTCCTAAATCTTTTCTGTTTCTCAAAAAAATGATTAAATTTGCAGTAATTAAAAATACATTAAATATCTTTATATCATGAAAGCATTTAAATATTATTTCACTGTTATCATTCTGATAATGTTGTTCCTTCCGGAATCTAAAGTTAATTCCCAGAATATTGTTACTTACCTGGGAAAAGAAAAAATTGAAAAAACCGATGAAGGACAAGTGTTTTTTCGATTTACCGAAGGGCTTATCCTTCCAAGTGGCGGAAATGCAAGTTCTTATTTCAGCGCGCAGGATATGATCGCTTGGCTAATAGCAAGCAATCAGTTTAAAACCCCGGTGGCGGGCGATTCGCTTGCGTTTGCTTATCCGACAATTGCGCCCATGAGTCCGTCTGTAAATCCGCAACGGCCACCGTCCGGTGGTAATTCCCGGTTCAATTTTGCCCAGTTACCCCGTTGGAAATGGGCTGAAATTCAAGTGGATACCGCCGGTATTTTTAACGGGCCGTCCATGCGATCCGCTTATCTCTATACCGCCTACACTTCACCGAAAGAAGAGTTGGCGCTTCTTGAAACAACCGGCGGACAACGCACCTTTGTCAACGGAGTGCCTCACGAAGGTGATTATTACGATTACGGGTATGCGTTGACTCCCATCAAACTGAAAAAAGGCTTGAATGAATTTGTTTACACACCGGGACGATTTGGTCATGTAGCCGCAAAATTGGTAAAACCCACGAAACAAGTTATGTTTACCAAACGCGATATGACCTTGCCCGACTTGTTGATCGGGGAAAATTCTCCGCAATGGGCTTCCATCCGGGTCATAAACCTCACTGAAAAACCGCTGAAAGGCTTGAAAATACGTTCTACGCTTCCAACCGGTGAACAAATTGAATATCAGACAGACGACGTGATTGCTTTATCTGTCAGAAAAGTTAAATTTCAATTCCCCGCACTGTCGGGAAGCAATAAGGAAGCGGGAGAAATCAATGCCAAAATTGAGTTGCTCGACCGTGCCGGAAAAGTGCTTGATCAGGTGGAAATCCCGATTAAGAAAGCATCTGTTTCCGATTATCACACGCGCACTTTCGTCAGTAAAATTGAGGGAAGCGTACAGTTCTTCAGTATCGATCCGGCTATACGGAAAACACCCGGTGAAACCAAAGGCTTGACCTTGTCGGTTCACGGTGCAGGCGTTGACGCTCACGGTCAAGCCGGCTGTTACAGTCATAAAGAAGATGTAGATGTTGTGGCTGCCACCAATCGCCGTCCCTACGGTTTCGACTGGGAGGATTGGGGACGCATCGACGGATTGGAAGTGCTTGAAGAAGCTCGCGGAATCTTCCATCCCGATCCGTCCAGAATCTATCTTACCGGACATTCGATGGGTGGACATGGCACGTGGTATCTGGGAATAACTTATCCCGATAAATTTGCCGCCATCGCACCTTGTGCCGGTTATCCCGATTTGGGCGCTTACGGCGGACGCGGACGGGTAGATAATATGGAACAGTTCCCCAAGTATGCAGCTTTCAGACGCGCGGCTAACAACGGACGGACGCTTTCCATGCTTGATAATCTGAAACAATCGGGCGTTTATATTTTCCACGGCAGTGAAGACCGTGTCGTCAATACCAGTCAGGCGCGGCAAATGCGTGAATTATTGGGCAAATTCCATGCCGATTTCTGCTATTACGAATATCCCGGAGGGGAACATTGGTTTGGTTGCGAAAGCATGGATTGGCCGCCCATCTTCGAATATTTTTCCCGACACGCCATTCCTCAGCAAAAAGAGGTGACGGAAATTGATTTTACGACCGCATCGCCGGGTATTTCCGCTTCCGACTACTGGATTCGGGTGGAGCAACAAATCGCCCCGAACGAATTTACCAATATTAAAGTGGTGAAGGTGAACGACACAATTCATATCGACAATGCTGCAAATGCGGCTACATTGGTGCTTGACCTGCCGGCATTAAGTTTCACCTCCGGAAAAGTACAGTTGCAATTCAATAAATTGGTTGATGAGAAGCGGCAAAATGTTCAGGGATTGTCGGTTCCGGCTAATCAGAAAGCCATTCTTTCGTTTAATAACGGTCAATGGACGGTCATCGACAAAGTGGATCCGAAACAAAAATATTCCGGTCGCTATGGCGGATTCAAAGCCGCATTCGATCATCAGGTTGTTTTGGTGTATGCAACAAAAGGAACGGCAAAAGAAAATGAAATCTATCTCAACAAAGCGCGTTTTGATGCCGAAACATTCTATTACAGAGGAAACGGTTCTTTCGACCTTATTCCCGATACGGACTATTCCCTCCAGAAATATGCAGGTCGGAATGTGGTTCTTTACGGAAACAAGACGAATAACGCCGCATGGAATCTTTTGTTGAAAGAGAGTGCGATTCAAGTTAGCAACGGACTTGTCACCGCCGGAAATAAAACGTATAAAGGCAACGATTTAGGCGCTTATTTCGTTTATCCGCATCCGGAGAGCGACGTCAATCTGGTCGGAGTTGTTGCAGGTACGGGCGAATCGGGAGTCAAAGCTACGGCATTGAACAATTATCTGTTGCCGATTACCGGATTTCCCGACTTGATGATTTTCCGCGCGGATATGTTGCGTACCGGTCTGGAAGGTGTAGAAGCCGCCGGATTCTTTGATAATGATTGGACATTGACAAAAGAAGATTTTTAATAATTCGATAAATGATTAATTACATGAAAAAGCTTGTTATTTTACTTATAGCCGTCTTGCCGTTGAACTTGTTCGGTGCGGACAAGAAGCATTTTTTGAGTGATCCTTCCTATCGTGAAAAAGTTCATCAACAGTTTGAGAACCGCAAGAAAGAAGCGGCCGGAAGGCAAGAGGCTTTGTTTTCCGTTTTCACAAAGGAAAAATTATCATTGGAACAAACCGAGGCATTGGAATTTCTGTATGCCTATATGCCGTTGGGCGATTTAGCCGATAAAGACGGCTCCTATTATCTGGATCAGGTAACGGTCGCCTTGAAAGCCCGCGATTATTTCCCGTGGGGAAAAACCATTCCGGAAGAGATTTTCCGGCATTTCGTTTTGCCTTATCGGGTGAACAACGAAAATTTGGATGCGGCGAGAAGCGTTTTTTTCGATGAACTGAAAGACAGGGTGAAGAATCTCTCTTTAGAAGACGCCGTGTTGGAAGTCAATCACTGGTGTCACGAAAAAGTGACTTACCGCGGAACCGATATGCGTACTTCCGGACCTTTAGCGCTGGTCAGAACTTCATGGGGACGATGCGGCGAAGAATCAACCCTTACCACGGTAGCTTTGCGGGCTGTCGGCATTCCGGCACGCCAGTGTTATACACCGCGTTGGGCGCATACGGAAAGCAATCACGCATGGGTGGAAATATGGGTTGACGGCACGTGGCGCTTCATTGGCGCCTGCGAACCGGAAGCCGAATTTAACGTGGCTTGGTTTGTAGGACCTGCAAAACGCGCCATGATGGTACAGACCAACGTGTTCGGCTTATACGAAGGTCCGGAAGATAAAAACAACG
>JAISJX010000043.1 GCA_031261145.1 Tannerella sp. | reverse complement strand
ATAAATACCCCGAAGTAGTGGCTGAATTGACAGCACTTCTGACCAAATATGTCAAAGACGGACGAAGTACGCCGGGAGCAGTTCAAAAAAATGATAAATATCCTTGGACACATTTGAATTGGATGAATTTGTAAATATTAAAATTGTATAAACATAAAATAAAAATGAAATTAATTGTCGTGAAAATTCGGAATCTTTTTTTAGTTGGAATTATGTTATTTTCACTATCCTGTAGTACCCAAACATCTATTAAGCAACCGGTGGATTATATTGATCCGTTTATCGGAGCCAGTACAAGCACCGGCAAGGCGGGTGTCCTTCACGGTATGGGGAAAACTTTTCCGGGAGCTGCCACCCCTTTCGGACTGGTGCAGTTAAGTCCCAATACCGTTACCGGTAAAGATCATGGACCCGGCTATAGCTATGAACATCCCACTATCAAAGGATTTGCTTTCCTTCAAATGAGCGGCATCGGATGGGGAGGTGATTTGGGAAACTTTTTAGTGATGCCTACCACCGGCGAGTTGAAAACATCTTACGGAAAAGAAGAACAACCTGAAAACACCTACCGTTCACGCTATGACAAGGCAACGGAACGTGCTTCAGCCGGTTATTATGATGTAACGCTAACCGATTACAACATTCGCACCGAGTTCACCGCCGCTCCGCGCAGCGGTATTCTTCGTTTTACTTATCCTGAAAATTCACAATCAAGGATACAGATCGACTTGGCACGGCGTGTAGGGGGAACTTCGATTGAGCAATATGTAAAAGTGGAAGACGAATACACCATCTCCGGATGGATGAAATGTACGCCCGACGGAGGCGGATGGGGTAACGGCAGAGGGAAAGTTGATTACACCGTATATTTTTACAGCTGTTTCGACCGTCCGCTCAAAACCTTCGGCGTGTGGTCGGCTGATATTCCCGACGATTGGGTACGCAAGGTAAATGAAGTAACTTCAGATGCTTACCTGGAATTGGTGGCAAATGCTGAAATCATACCTGAATGTCGCGAAATGCAGGGTAAACACTTGGGATTTTTTACCGAGTTCCCAACTGCGAAAAATGAGCAGGTATTAATGAAGTGCGGCATATCATTGGTCAACATCGAAGGGGCAAAGGCAAACCTTGAAGTGGAAATACCCGACTGGGATTTCGAGCGTGTACATTCACAGGCGCGGCAATTGTGGAACGACGCCCTGTCGGTAATACAGTTGGAAGGCGGTACCGACAAACAGAAAACGATTTTCTACACGGGCTTATACCATACAATGATCGACCCCCGTATAGTATCTGATGTGAATGGTAATTACCGTGGGGCGGATGGCATCCATCAAACCGGAGATTTTGCATACCGGTCTATTTTTAGTGGCTGGGATGTTTTCCGGAGTCAGTTTCCACTCCAAACATTAATTAATCCCGAAATGGTCAATGACGAAGTAAATTCGCTCATCACATTGGCAGAACAAAGCGGTAATCTTTATTATCCACGCTGGGAATTGCTGAATGCTTATACGGGATGTATGATTGGTACGCCGGCTATTCCCGTAATTGTGGGCGCTTACGAAAAAGGCATACGGAGATACGATGTGGAGAAAGCGTACCGCTATGCAAAAAATACCGCTGACAAATTCTCCAACAATGCAGAAGGTTATTCTCCGGGCAGCCTCTCCGAAACACTTGAATATACATTCAGCGACTGGTGTGTGGGTCGCTTTGCCGAAAGATTGGGCAAAATAGACGACTCCCAAAAATATTTTAGCAAATCATTATTGTATGTCAATAGTTACGACCCCGAAGTGCAATGGATGAGAACCCGTAAAGCGGATGGTTCATGGCTCGAATGGGAAGGAAAAACCGTTCACAATCAGGGAACTAAAGAAAGTAATCCTTACCAGCAAGGATGGTTTGTGCCACACGATGTACAGGGGCTAATCAACCTGATGGGCAAGGAACATTTCGATAAAGAACTTATCACATTTTTTGAAAAAACTCCCGACAGTTTTGACTGGAATGATTACTACAATCATCCCAACGAGCCGGTACACCACGTCGCCTTTATGTTCACATATACCGGACTTCCCCACCTGGCGCAGAAATGGAGCCGTATAATATGCGAAAATGCTTACGATATTGGTGTGTATGGACTAAAAGGCAATGAAGATGTCGGACAAATGTCGGCATGGTATATATTGGCTGCCATGGGTTTCCATCCGGTCAATCCTGCCGAAGATACATATATTATCGGAAGTCCGCTTTTCGATAAAGTTACCCTGCGTCTTGACCCTGCATATTACACAGGAAAAGAATTTGTCATTAAGGCGCACAATAATTCTCCTGAAAACGTTTATATCCAATCTGCCACGCTGAATGAGAAACCCTTGTCGAGAGCATGGCTTCTGCATAGCGAAATAGTAGCGGGAGGAACGCTCGAATTTCAAATGGGGCCAACACCCAACAAAGAATGGGGCGTCGGAGAAGAAAATTTACCTCCATCTCAATCGAAAAAATAATAATTGTGAAAATAAAGTTTATCATAGTCATCAGCGTTTGTTATCTGATTTCTTTCAGTCTGACCGGCTTGAATGCCCAGACAGCTTATTTTGTTGATGGATACCACGGCGGCATCTACGGACACTATCCTGCCGGACAAACCGGGTTCATCGTTGATATGCTCAAGAAACATCCCGAGTGGAGTATCAATATGGAAATTGAGCCTGAAACTTGGGATGTGGTCAAACAACGCGATCCGGATGCTTACAAAGCGTTTAAAGAATTGTTTCAAGACCAGTCGGTAACAGGACGTATCGAATACGTCAATCCGACTTATGGACAAAGTTTCTTGTACAATGTATCCGGAGAAAGTGTGATACGTCAGTTTTCTTATGGCATCGACCTTCTCCGCAAGCATTTTCCCGAAGCAGTGTTCACAAGTTATTCGTCGGAAGAACCATGTTTCACAAGTTGCCTTCCCTGCATTCTCAAATCATTTGGTTTTTCGTATGCCTCCACCAAAAATCCCAACACCATGTGGGGCGGCTACACCCGTGCGTATGGTGGCGAGTTGGTCAATTGGATAAGTCCCGACGGCTCCCAAATATTAACCGCACCACGTTATGCCTGCGAAGATTTGCAATCCAACTCAACATGGCAATCTATAGCGTGGAGAAATTCAAAAGAATACATCAACAAATGTTTACAAGCAGGTATTAAAAACCCTGTCGGCATGACACTTCAGGATGCAAACTGGAACCGCGGATGGGCGCGAGGCCCCTGGTTGGGCAGTGACACATCACGGTTTTACCTGCCCACTGAATACAAAACATGGAGAAATTATATTAATAATTATTCGACAGGTTCCTCTACGGATGATTGGCATTTTACGCAGGAAGACATGCAGGTAAGTCTGACGTGGGGTGCACAGGTATTACAACGCTTGGCGCAGGAAATACGAGTGGCTGAAAACAAGGTGATTGTTGCCGAAAAAATGGCAGCATTGTCAAATATGTATCGTGGAAACACATGGTTCAGCGAAAGTATTGATGAAGCATGGGAAAACCTTTTGCGTGCCCAGCATCATGACGCATGGATTGTCCCCTACAACAGAAACCTGTTGGAGAGAACTCATACATGGGCTGAATGGGTAACTGTATGGACAAACCTGACCAACACCAATAGCAACAATATTATCGAACAGTCTATGAGAATGCTTACTAATGCGGGAGAAACAGCCATAGTGGTTTACAACACATTGGCTTTTCAACGCGATGAGCAGGTTGATGTAAAAATACCTACCATCTGGAAAAGGCGGGCATTAAGTATTGTTACTTCAGATGATAAGCAAATCCCATCGCAAATGACTGAAAAAGATGGTAATCTGTATCTCACATTTATAGCGCAGGCAGTACCTCCGCTGGGATTTTCTGTTTACCGGATTGAAGAAGATGTAACAATTGCAACAGAGATGCCTTCTGTTAAACAACAACATGACGGAACTTATCTTTTGGAAAATGATTTGTATGCCATCGTGATAGACCCTGCTAAAGGCGGTATCATTAAAAGCCTCAAATCAAAACGTTTGACCGGCAAAGAATTTGTCGATCCAACCGGTGAGCGTTCATTCAATGAAATGAGAGGCTATTTTTATAAGGAAGAAGCCTTCCTGTCGAGCGCCCAATCGCCGGCAAAAATTGAAATACTCGAACAGTGGCCGATTTCTGTCAAAGTAGCCATACACGGGAAAATAGGCAAACATCC
>JAISJX010000025.1 GCA_031261145.1 Tannerella sp. | reverse complement strand
TTCTACCGAGCTATTCATACCTGACGGCATGAAAAAACGGCAACCGCAAGGGATTTGTCCCTGCATGGTTGCCGCTTTATTTTGTCTGAACCACGATTTTAATAAGATTCACAAGATTGGCAGGATTTTTCATAATTCATAATTAAAAAGCGGCAACCATGCAGGGACAAATCCCTTGCGGTTGCCGTTTTTTCATACCGTCAGGTATGAATAGCTCGGTAGAAAATTAATGCGCCTTAAAAAACCTGCATGCCGTCAGGTATGCAACGAAATAAGCATGACGGTCGCATACCTGACGGCATGCAGGGCTGAGGATGGTTATTCTTTCTACCGAACTGCAATCCCTGACGGGATTAAATACGGTGCGGCGTTGATTGGATTTACAATCCGCCTAATGCCGTTAATGACGGGCAGCAACTGCCCGTGCATCATCGAATCTTTAAATCTGCGTTTATCCGCGCCTGAAATCTGCGGAATCTGCGAGAAATCCAATCGTTGAATCAATACCCGACCTTACCGTCTGCGTATGCTGCGTTCCGGCGTTGATTTTTCCGCTTTTGGAGCGGAGGTTTTGGGTTTGGATTCTTTGGTCTTCGATGCAGAAGTTCCGCTTTTGTCCTTTTTTACAGAGGCTTTCTTGGCGGCTTTTTTATCGGCGGCGCTCAGCAACGTTGCCGAGTCGGGCTGGAACCATAAGGATTTCTCAAAGGCCACCAATTCGCCTTCAATCCGATCCCGTTCAAACTGTATCGAATCCTCCGGGCAATACGCCTGTATCGGGAGATTCGTCAGGTTTTCCGCTTTGATAATATCACCGTCAAACATCCGGCGGCGGAAATAATCATCCACGGTAAATGTCTTCGCATTGTTCAGGTTGGATGTCATAATCAATGAATTGGATACGTAGGGACGAAGTTCTTCGTAAGGCACCCAGAACATGGGCGAACGCTGTTCCCCAAAGTCCACATTCAAGAAGATAATCGGGCAAATCGCCAAAATCTTCACATCAAAAACGGAATTATTCTGGTCGAAATACCATGCTTCTTTTACATAAAACGCTTTTACTTCGGCCGATGGAATATCGCTTTCGTTAAATACAAAACGGGTTGGTTCGCCGCGTTGTCCCGGAATCGTATCGTACATGATGTAGAAACGGTCTAACACATCTTTGAAATTGGCCAAATGAGCGTCGTCGAATATCTCATATCCGTCTAAATATTCATATATCGGCAGTTTCCCGTCACTTACTAACTGGAAGATGCTTGTAAAGAGGCTCATCATCCCGTTTACCGGCCTTTCCGGATAGTATAACGGGGCGTTTTTATCTTTGGTCATGTCCAACTCACGGTAAATGACGCGCATCCACCGGGCGTTTCCGATTTCCTGCGTCAGTTGTTGGTTCATGTTTTGCGCCCGTACGGTCAATTCGGGCAAGCCATTTTCTTTAGCCTGCCTGTTCCGTTCCTCTCCACGGCTCATTTGTGGAGCACGGCGATTATTTTCCTGTGCCTGTGCAATCCCCGATACAAATAGGGCGCCGGCCAAAACCAGTAAAAAACAGATGCGTTTCATATCGTATTTATTTTATCATCATTAATTTACAATTACTTCTATTGTTGCCAGCGTTTGCGAGATTCCACCGGGGTCGTTTGCTTTGGTGCGCGTGATATAGAATCGTTTGCCGCGTGACAGATTCCGGATTTTGTCTTTTTGACTTTGCGTAAATGCACCGCTTTGCGAAACTTCGGGAAGCGCATTTCCCATTGAATCGAAAAATACCAGTTCAAAACCGGTTACGGTAAACTGAATATCCAATAACCCATCATCAATGGCCGCCATCACGCCATCGGCTTCGAGCAAATTCCGTTTTGCAATCGGTCCGCCCGTGAATTTACGGGTTGTGCCGGAGGCGTCTTTATACGAGAGATAGGGCGTTGCCGGGGGTAATGGACGAACCTTGAATGTCTTTGTGATGGAAATGGAATTACTGCCGGTAGCTGTTACCGTAATATTCACTTCTTTTGCATTCGAGGGCGGACGCACTGTCCACGTAGAGTTTTTCTGCGTCAAGGTTCCGGCCGAGACGCTGGCTCGCACGCTGCCGCTCGGTACTCCGGGAATGGATATTTCGAGGTCATTATCTATATTTTCATACAGGATACTCATCATGGTGGATGCAATCGTCACGGTCTGTTCCGACACAAAATAAGAGTCGCTGAAGGGGTATTCAATTTCGCCGTCTTCGCGTTTCAGCACGACTTTACCGGAGAATTTGTTCTCGCCAATCGTACCGGACGGGCCGGTGTACCATCCTTCTGCCGATTCCGGCAACAGTTGGTCGTTCACATAGATATCCGGGCTTTGCGTCGAATCCACCGCTGTCAGTACGACCCGCGCTTTGTAAGGAGTGCCCTGCATCACAAACTGGCTTTGCGGAATCACTCGCGCTTCGATTTTGTTGGTCCGGTATGAACCGACGTCAATATTGGTGATAAGCGATGCCAATACTTCGCCTTCCACATAGCGGACGTCGTTTTGCAGTTTGGTCAGGATCGTAATCGCTGCGGCCACCGGCATATTCTCAAACAAAGTCGATTCCCAGTTCTTGTTCAGACCGGTTTTTGAGGGGATTTCTACAGCCAGGATGGATTCTATCACGCTCATTTTAGCCGCATCGTCCACTAAACCGCCCATCTTTTCACGATAGGCTACGATTTGTTCGCGCAACTTTTTCCCTTCGCCGGTAATCGGGGATAACATCACGTGCGAAGACGCTTCGAGGTCGTCCCGGTGGCTGATACTGTTCAGGTCCCAGTTTTTCCCGTCGGCTTCTTCCGCTATTTCTTCTTTCAGTTTCTGAATGTAATTATAGAGGTCGTCCGATTCTTTTACCACATTGTTTCCCTTATCGTACCATTGCTGTACTTTCACGGGATTGACCTGGTAGTAATCATCCAATTCCTTTTTTATCTGCTTATTACGCTGAGCTGTGTCGTCCGTCGTTTTTTTCAGGCTTCTTTCCACCAACTCAAAACCATCCAATACCTCCACGGAGACATTTATCGCCATCATTGCGATAAACACCAGATACATCAGATTTATCATCTTCTGACGCGGAGAATGGGGGCTATTTGATATTGCCATATTTTTTTAATTCAATGATTCAAAAATTCAATGATTTCAAACGGCTTACCGTGTGGGATAAGGCGGTTGTTGCGGGTAGCCCTGTCCCTGATAGGGCTGCTGTTGCGGAGGCTGCTGGTAAGACGGCGCTCCGGCAAAAGACGTCTGAACAGTCATTGCTTGCAACAAACGGCTATATACCTGATTCAGTTGTCCCAACAGTTGCGCCATCCGTTCGTTTTCGTTACGGAACGCCGTACTGTCAATCACCGAATTGTCATACATCTCA
>JAISJX010000001.1 GCA_031261145.1 Tannerella sp. | reverse complement strand
CATTACTTCATGGCTGAAAGCTAAAGTGCAAATGGGTATGGATAATGAAAATATCGACAATCAAAGATACGAACCTCCTACTGACGTTACCGGACTAATAGGTGGTCGTTATGGAAGACAAGAAGGTAGAAACATCGAATACAACCACGAAGCTACTTTGACGGCTACCAAGGAAAATATCCTGCCTGACATCAATATCGCCGGCGGAATTGGAGCCGTGTATTACAAACGTGATTATTATCTGATGAAAGGAGGTACGGATACTGATATGGCTTCCCCCTATATCTACACATTAAGACACTATGACTCGGGAAACACCAATTTCAGAAATAATATTCCCGAGGAAGATTTCTTCCGTAAGGAAATACAATCCGGTTTTGCGTATGTCAACCTGTCGTACAAAAACTATGCCTTTTTAGATATTACCGGGCGTAACGACTGGTCGTCCACTTTGCCTAAAAACAGTAATTCCTACTTCTATCCGTCGGTATCGGGCAGTTTCGTACCTACCGATGCTTTTGATTGGAAATCGGATGTGTTCAACTATGGTAAAATCAGAATCGCCCGCGCCAATGCAGCTACCGACGAAGAACCGTTTTTGCTCAATCCGACATTTCAAAGCGGCACATTTGGTACTGCTACATGGAATCGCTTGCCGGGTACTACACCATCCACCAATCTGAAACCCCAAACTACCAAGACATGGGAATTTGGTACAAATCTGGGCTTTCTCAAAGACAGGATAACGGCTGAATTTACCTATTTCAATACAAATACCACCAACCAGATATTGAGTGCGCCGCTTCCATGGTCATCCGGCGTAAGTGGTATGCGTATCAACGAAGGCGAAATGTCAACGAAAGGGTTTGAATTTATGGTGAACGCGATACCTGTAAGCACGAAAGATTTCCGTTGGGATATAACGCTGACGGGAACACGCGCCACCAATAAACTGGAACGCTTGGTGGAAGGAGCCGAACGTATGGAAGTAGGTGGTATTTTTGGAGGGGATGGCGTGACCATTGAGGTATCTCCCGGACAGAGTTACGGCATTCTCTACGGATACGATTTTCTGTATGACGACAACGGAAACCGTTTGGTCGCTGCCAACGGAAGGGATTGGAAAAAAACCCCGACTAAAGTTGCTATCGGTAATGCTACTCCCGACTTGACTGGCGGTATCATGAATACATTCCGCTACAAAGACTTTTCTTTGAGTGCATTTATCGACATGAGCATCGGCGGTGATATGTGGTACGGTTCGTATGCTACCATGACCGGGTTTGGCAACGGCGCTAATACGGTTAAAGAACGTAACGGCGGCGGTTTACCCTATACATGGACAGATGCCGGCGGTCAAAGCCATACGGAAAATATAGGTGTTATTCTGGAAGGTATGCGCGAAACAGCAGACGGTAGTGGTATATACGTGCCGAATGATATTGTAACTCATTATACCGATTTCTATAAACATTACGGATCGTGGGGTCGGGGACCAGCCTCACAAAGTGTATTTGATAATACTTGGGTGAATATGCGCGAAGTCATTTTATCTTACCGTCTCAATCAAAAGAATCTGAGTAAAGTGAAGTTCATTCAAGGCGCTACTATTTCATTGGTAGGGAGAAATCTCTTTTACATCTATGACAATGCACCTCTCGGATTGAATCCCGGAGGATCAGCAGGAACAGGCAATGCGCAGGGTGTTGAATTTACTGCAAACCCTGTTTCCAGAAGTTTTGGTTTTAATCTCAATTTATCATTTTAATACTTAAGAATAATGAAAAAGTTAATATATAATTTATTCAGTTTTGGGGCAATAGCCCTGATGTTATTCGCTTCTTCCTGTACCGACGGGTTTGAAGAATTGAATACCGATCCCAAGAACCCTGTCAGCACCAATGCACAATATATGTTTGCAGGCTTGCTTGATCAGATGAATCTTTATCAAGGTAATTATTACTATGAGTATGGCATCGGATATGTGGCGTATTTATCGCAGATTTGGACAATTGCCTCTGATGGCAGACCTGAGTCCAGTTTTCAGATGGCATCGGTGACTCGCGCCGCGGACGGTACATGGCAAACTTACAGGAATTTTATCGTAAACGCAAGGTATCTTGAAAGTATGCTCAACGAATCCAAGGAGTCGGAAGAAACGGTTAAAAAACAGTTGGCAATTCTCAAAACCTTGAGAGCGTACCTCGTTTTCAACATGACGGATATATATGGAGATATACCCTATTCCGAAGCCGGTATGGTTTATGCGAATCCTCCCATCTATCGTCCCAAGTACGACACGCAGGAATCTATTTACAAGAGTCTGATGGTTGATTTGGATGATGCTATTGCATCACTCAATGCAGCCGGAAACGGATACGGAAGCGGAGATATCCTCTTTCAGAATGACGCCGCCAAGTGGAAAACCTTTGCCAATACACTGCGTTTGAAATACGGATTGCGTATGGCGAATGCCGACCCTGCCGGCGCCAAAGCAGCCCTTACAAAAGTGATGGCCAGTCTTGATTTCTTGCCGGCACCTGCAAAAGGTTACAACCTTGCGGCTTTTGACATCGATGCATTTACGGCAGGCGTGAACTACGGTCGTGGATATATGGACGGAGTATCGGGCGATGCCGGTAAAATGTTCTATTACAACATGGCTTCACGTATCGGGACAGCACTGTGGAACCAAATCAGCGACGTAGCCGGTGCACACGACGGAAGCGGATTTTTTGACCCGCGTGCATTCGTGTTCATGGATAAAGCATGGAAGAACTATGCCACAAGGGAACTTCAATATAACCCGCTGCCACAAGGATTTGACCAGCGTAGCGCCGCAGAAAACGGAGAAGCCGGATGGATGGACAGAGGCGCAGGTTATAAAGCCTACGACAACCCGCGTCAAGAAAATGGCGAAGCCGGTTATTATGAAAAATTGGAAGCAGGAGTAGCATCTTCCCCTATTAATTACAATTTTGTAAGAGGTTCTATCACGAATGCTCCCGAAGTCTGGATTTCATCGGCTGAAGTGCAATCCTTGTTGGCTGAAGTCTATGCAAGAAGCGACCTCGGTTTCCAAGACCTTGCCAAAGCAAAGGATTGTTACATCGCCAGTGTGATTACTTCCGTGAAATTCTGGTATGACTATGCGTATAACCAGACTACATCAAGTACCGCTTTGTCAATAGGCTGGGTAGATAAACCGGCTAAACCGACAACAACGCAAATCAATGCGCTGTTGAACAATCCTAAGGTAAATTGGGATGCCGCTACCAATAAATTAGGCATAATCTATACACAGCGTTGGGTTGACTATTTCCAGCGTCCGCATGAAGCATTCTATCTGCGTTTGGAAAA
>JAISJX010000387.1 GCA_031261145.1 Tannerella sp. | reverse complement strand
GTCTGATCGACGCCTGCAAAGGTTCGGATCTTCCGCTCACGCGCGAAGAATGGTACGAAATTTACCATGCTGCAGGAAATATGGTTCCGTAAAAAAGAAGGGATTGTGAGGTTGGAAGTTGAAGAAAATGGGCTGTTTATTTCAAGATTCCCCATTTGGTGACAGATATGCCACATCCGAGGTGATTGCCGAATGTGCTGCCCCAATCGCCGGCGATGGAAGCCGTAAATATCCATGAATTGTGGAAATGATAGCTGAAGTCGGTTGTAAAAGAGGCGTTTGTGAGTTTTTTTAGCGTGGGAGCGTAAGCTGTTCCGTAGCTTTCCATCGTGGAGAGCAGCAGGCGGTATGAAAGATCGGCGGCGACATGCCCTTCTGCGCCCAAGTGCCACGCACGGATGCGGTTATGTTTGAATCCTAACGAGCCATTGGCATTGTATTCAGGAGAAAACAAGAGCGGAGAACCGATGCCCCGGTTGAAATAAGATGCCCCGGTGGTATATTCCCCGTTGTTGTAATAATTATCTCCGCCTCCGCCGAAACCCGGATATTTACTGTGGTCATACATAATATAATGGAAAGGCCCGCTTTGATTGAGTGTAGAGATATACTCTATAACTACTTTGCTCATCCATGGGAGTTTAGGAAGATTGAGCTGAATACCCTCCATCCCGTCCAATCCATTATAATATTCGATTCCGGAGTGATCATAAAATAAATGTTGGTAGTACGCGAAGACCGACCAGTCTTTCTTTTCGTAACCCAACCGTACATCATACGTACCGTAATGCGAACCCTGTACATTAATTTGATCGGACAAGCTGGCATTTTCACCCCCCGATCTTCCAAGAATAACATGGATGAAATCACGGGCGGACTGAGGTTGTTTGCCTAAACTGGGATCGGTTGAAACGCCGCCCCATTGTGCAATGTGCTGAATGCCAACAGACAGGGATGCAGGGAAGTCGTTTTTGGTGTCTTTCACTCTTAGATAGGCTGATTTATGGTGCCACAGTATATCGCGGATATAATTTTGTTTGGTGCGGACAAACGATTCCAGATAGTCCGAATCGAACGAGCGTCCCACGGCAAAATCACCTTTTCCCTGCAACCAGCCGCCTGTCCACGGGAAAGGAATGAACTCGGAGGCAAAAAGTTTGATTTCCGGAATCGGGCGGGCATTGGTCGAGATTCCCAAGTCTCCGCTGCTGAGCGCCGGGTCCAAAAGCGAAGAATGATAGTTGGTTCCGTTTCGGCTTCCGATGCTCAGGCGTATTTTTTGATAGTTTATTTCCGTATAAAGCTGTTGTATGTAAAAGTGACGGTACCGGGGCGTCACGGCGACCATGTCCAGACCTGTCTTCCAGTTAGATTTACGGCCAAGCGATTGGGAATGAAAGATTCCGGCTTGCAGATAGCCATTGTTGGAATTGATGGGAACCATTCCCTGTTGATTACCGACTAACCAAAAAGGCGTCTGCCCGTTCGTGGCGAATGAGCCGAATGTTTTGATCCGGTAGCTGATGCCGTCTGTCGTTTTTACGGGCGCAACATCGTCTTGAGCATATCCGGCGACGATAGACACAAGCAACATAAAAAGGATATAAATCAGTCGTATTCGTTTCATTTCTACAATCCTGTTTGTCCAAAAAAAGTATCCGCCTGCAAAATAACAAAAAATAATTTGAAAACAGGCCATCTGTTGCATTTATTACTGCGGTCGATGGACTGAAAAAATGAAGTTATCCGAAATTTCAAAAAAAAACTTTTGCCGGACTATTGTAAATATGAAGAAAATGCCTACCTTTGCACCGCAAATTTTAAAAAATAAATTATTTATGAACAATTACGAGACCGTTTTCATTTTAACTCCCGTTTTGTCTGATGCTCAGATGAAGGAAGCGGTAGAAAAAATTAAAGGCATTCTCATCGCTGAGAAGGCCGAGATTGTGAACGAAGAGAGCTGGGGCTTGCGCAAGCTGGCCTATCCCATTCAGAAAAAGACGACTGGGTTCTATCAATTGATTGAGTTTAAAGCCAATCCCGAAGTGATTAATGTATTGGAAACCCAATTCCGCCGGGATGAGCGTGTGATTCGTTTTTTGACTTTCCGTCAAGACAAGTACGCTGCAGAATATGCTGCAAAGAGAAGACATTTAAAAGCAACTAAAGAATCAGGAAAGGAGATTTAAATCATGACAAATGTAAATAATCAATCAGAGATCAGATATTTAACACCGATGTCGGCGGATATAAAGAAAAAGAAATACTGCCGTTTCAAGAAGAGTGGAATCAAGTATATCGACTACAAGGATCCGGAATTTTTGAAAAAGTTCCTGAACGAGCAGGGAAAAATTCTTCCGCGCCGTATCACCGGAACATCGTTGAAGTTTCAACACCGTATCGCTCAGGCCGTTAAAAGAGCACGCCACTTGGCGTTACTGCCTTATGTAACTGATTTGATGAAATAATAATAGAGAGGAGACAGAATATGCAAGTTATTTTGAAAGAAGATGTAGTAA
>JAISJX010000382.1 GCA_031261145.1 Tannerella sp. | reverse complement strand
TAATTATGCAATTTACGGGAACTCTTTGTCCCAACTGTCCGGTAATGAGGAGTGAGATACAAAAAGCGGTAGATTATTATCCTGAAGGCGTGGTGCAAGTGGCGGTACTTCACCTTGACGGAAAGTTCTGTAGCAGCGGGTTGGCCGGAGCGCTTGGCCAGACTGCCAATACGATAACACCCGAATTTTTCCCTTCCTGCCTGGCTGAACTTTATTATCCTGTTGCGCTTTATCCGACAAATACTCCTACCGAACTAAGGCGTGCACTCAAACAGACAAGCACGGTTTCCCTGTCAGGAATCGCCATCGAATCGCAGGTAAACGGCACGGATATTGATTTCACCGTGAAAGTGAAAGCGAGCGAAACCAAACAGTTCCATTTCTTCGCTTTTATTGTTGAAGACGACATTACTTACCCACAAACGGTATGGGGCGAAGAAGAGGAAGAAAAGGATATGTACTTTGTACATAACGAAGTGGCTACCTTTCAGCTTCCCG
This sequence comes from Tannerella sp., assembly GCA_031261145.1. The sequence continues at coordinate 2,471 of JAISJX010000382.1, read as the reverse complement.
GAACAGGGCCGTTAGACCCGTTTACCGGAATAGATTTAGGCGTTATTGGAACCGGAAAAGTTGTGACACAATCATTTTCCATCCATACAAAAGATTATAACACCCGAAGGACGGTGAATCTGTCGAATTGCCGTATTATCGGTTATACCCTGCGAGAAGGGTGGGATGGGAAATATGCCATTGACAATGTAATAAACTGTCCTGTCAACGGCTCGGTGCCCTATATTTATAAGGAAGAATAAAGATTCACCAACAGGTGGAGAGGCGTTTAACGAATATTACACGAGGCTGTCTCATAAGCACGCAGATAACGCAGATTAGGCGGATTTTCGCAGATATATAGAAGCGATATAAACAAAAACGCAGATTATCGGTTTATAATAATCTGCGTTCATCTTTTATATCTGCGTAATCTGCGTGCCGGAATACGTATGAGACAGCTCCGAAACATAAATAACCTGTATTCGGGATAAGCGCGAAAAGCAAATCTTATCCCGAATGACTCAGGTCAGTCTTTAATTTGTCTGCATGTCACTTGCCGAAATTAGCGTCGAAAGCGATAGCTGACGGCTCAAAATCGTAGCTTTTCACCAACCGGCAGGATTCAATCGCGCCTTGTTCGCGATCCATGGCGCTGTCTTCCCATTCTACGGACAGAGGGCCGTGATAGCCAACCGAATTGAGCGCCCGTATGATTTCTTCAAAGCGGATATTGCCTCTTCCGATGCTGCGGAAATTCCAGTAACGGCGAGGGTCTCCGAATGTGACATGTCCGCCGAAAACGCCTACCCGTTTGGGAACGTCGCTCCAATAAACGTCTTTCATGTGCACATGGAAAATCCTGTCCGGAAATTCATAAATAAAATCGACGTAATCAACTCCCTGATAGCCGAGATGACTGGGGTCGTAATTGAATCCGAAGGCCGGATGATTATCCACAGCCTCTAATGCGCGGCGGGCCGAAAAAGTGTCAAACGCAATCTCCGACGGATGCACTTCCAGCGCATAGCGGACGCCTAAGCGGCTGTATTCGTCCAAGACAGGTTTGAAGCGGCGGCCGAAATCGGCGTATCCGTCTTCAATCATCTGTTCCGAGACGGGAGGGAATGAATACAAAAGATGCCAGATGGAACTGCCGGTGAAGCCGTTCACTGTTTTAAGACCCAAGGCTTTGGCTGCATGAGCCGCCTCAATCACCGCTTGTGCAGCGCGTTGGCGTACGCCTTCCGGGTCGCCGTCGCCCCAGACATAATCCGGCAGGATTCCTTTGTGGCGGAGGTCGATATTGTCACAAACGGCTTGCCCGATTAAATGGGTAGAGATAGAAAATAATTTCAACTCATATTTCCCCAACAAATCCAAAATGCCTTGATAATAGGCCGGATCGGTCTGATGTGTATCTACGTGGGCGGGAACGGCTAATTCCAGGCCATCGTATCCAAACAATTTTGCTTTCTCGCAAACAACTTCAAGGGGTAGATCTCCCCATTGCATAGTACATAACGTTACAGGACGTGTCATAGTAATGAATTTTTAAATGTTTAATTAATTTTTCAGTCACAAATATACGATTATTTTTAATTGTTACCAAACGTACCGGACGAAATTTCCTGCAAGGCTTCATAAACGGCCATCAGATTTTCCGCCGGCGTGTCTTTAGGCACTTCGCATCCGGCTGAACTGATGTATTTTAGGCCACCGACTTGTGCACATTGTCTGACACTGTTTTTTATTTCCTGTACGCTTCCCTGTAAAAGGACGGCTACCGGGTCATAATTCCCGTTCACGCAGGCGAGGTCGCCGTAAAGCTCCCCGGCTTTATCCAGCGGCACCATCCAGTCAATGTCAATAATATCGCACAACGAGGCAGGCAGCAGTTCCAGAAAGGGCAGGGTATTACCGCAAATATGCAGTTTGGTCAGTCCGCCGGCCTCTTTGATGGCTTTCAACAGCCTTATTTCGTAGTTGAGCGCAAGGTCTTTATAGGCGAAAGGCCCGGCTACCGATGCGATGGCGTCGCCCACGCCAATGATGTCGGCGCCCGCTTGAATCTGTGCTTTGGCAAACAGGATTTCCTGCTCCAGACAGAGTTCGAGCAAATCGACGACAAAGTCCGGATCATCGTAGATATCCATCAGCAATTCACTGATACCGTGGACATCGGCGGCTTGTGCGAAGGCTCCTTCCACCCAGCCGATGATGGGAAAGTCATTGCCTACCTCTTTTTTGAGCAGTTCGGTAGCCAGAACTCTGTCGGTCATCCTCCGGCCATTTTCCACCGGGACCGGTTTCACTTTCAACAAATCGCTTTTTTCCTTGATCAGATAGTCTTTTGCGCGGTGGGGGACGCCATCTTCCGGAAATTCAAGTTCCATTCCCATATCGGCTCCTTCCCGCATCGGGTCGGAGATGGTCGATACCGCATCAATCCTGTATTTTTGCATACATACAATATTGCCATGCACCAACTT
>JAISJX010000374.1 GCA_031261145.1 Tannerella sp. | reverse complement strand
TTTACAGAGGCGTAAAGACGGTCTTCACAGCAGTGTGAAAACGGACTTCACAACAGCAGGTAAAAGCATTTTAATTGTAATTTTTAATACTAAAATAAATAACATGAATGAGAGAATTTTAAATTGGAGTAGATTTTGGAAACTATGGGTGTTCGTGTGCCTTAGTTGCTGTTCGATTACTGCATTTGCACAGCAGAATGTTACAGTAACGGGAACCGTCACCGATGAGAACAACGAAACACTGCCCGGAGTCACTGTCCTCGTAAAAGGAAGTACCCGTGGCGTGACTACAGACTTGGATGGCACTTATACCATTACGGTCAAACCCGGAGATGTGCTGGAAGTATCGTATATCGGATTCCAGACAACAACGGTAGCGGTAGGTGAGAAACGGAAGATTGATGTGCAACTCAAACCCAAAGCCAATGAATTGGACGAAGTAACCATCGTGGCGTTCGGCAAACAGAAGAAAAACAGTGTGATAGGTTCTATAACCACTGTTAATACCAAGGATTTGAAACTGCCCAGCAGTAATCTTACCACTGCCTTAGCGGGTAACATGGCGGGTGTCATCGCTTACCAACGCAGCGGCGAACCGGGGAAGGACAATGCCGACTTTTTTGTGCGTGGTATCACGACCTTCGGCGCCAACACCAACCCGTTGATACTGATTGACAATGTGGAATTGACCACGACCGACCTTGCGCGACTGCAACCGGACGACATTGAGAGTTTTTCCATTATGAAGGATGCTACCGCAACGGCTTTGTATGGCGCACGTGGCGCCAACGGTGTCATTTTCGTCACCACCAAACAGGGCGTAGAGGGTCCGGCAAAAGTATCTATCCGCTTGGAAAATTCTCTTTCGGCGCCCACCCGAAACATTGAGTTTGCCGACCCTGTTACCTACATGAATATGCACAATGAAGCCGTATTAACCCGCAATCCATTGGGTGAACTGCCTTATGGACAGGCAAAAATTGAAAACACTGCTGCCGGTATGAATCCGTTGATATATCCTGCCAATGACTGGCGAAAGATGCTGATCAAGGATTATTCCATGAACCAGAGGGTAAATCTAAATGTAAGCGGTGGAGGTCTTGTTGCGCGTTATTATGTTGCCGGTTCGTTCAGCCAGGATAATGGGAACCTGAAAGTAGATCACAGGAACAGTTTCAACAACAATGTTAAGTTCAAAAATTATACCCTGCGTGCCAATGTGAACATCAATGTCACTAAAACCACAGAGTTGAATGTCCGTTTGAGTGGCAATTTCGACGATTATACAGGACCTCTTGATGGAGGCGCATCCGTATATGGCAAGGTAGTACACTCCAATCCGGTCATGTTCCCCGCGTATTTTCCGAGTGACGAAGAACATAAGTATGTTTCACATATCATGTTCGGAAACTATGATAATTTTTACATGAATCCGTATGCCGAAATGGTGAAAGGATATATGAACGAGTCGCGTTCACAGATGCTGGCACAGTTGGAAGCCAAGCAGGATTTAAAATTTATTACCGAAGGATTGTCTATCCGGTCGATGTTGAACGTTGCGAGATTGGCTTCATTTAATGTAAAGCGGAAGTATAGTCCATTTTGGTATCAGGCAACGAATTACAACCAGCAAACGGGAACTTATTCTTTAATTCGTACCAACCCGGATTCCGGAACAGGTGCGGGAACAGAGTATTTAGACCTCGACGAAAGTCCCAAAACGGTAGAGGCTACTTTGTACACCGAAACCGTACTCAGTTATAATCGCACTTTTGCCGAGAAACACAGTGTCAGCGGTTTGGTGGTACTCACTACAAGAGAGTTTCTCTCCGCGAATGCCGGAAATATTCAATTATCGTTGCCCTCCCGCAACGCCGGAGTGTCCGGACGCGCCACGTATTCTTACGGCAATCGCTATTTTACCGAGTTTAACTTCGGATACAACGGTTCCGAACGTTTCGCCGCCAACCATCGCTATGGCTTCTTTCCATCGGCGGGCGTAGCGTGGAATATTGCCAACGAAGCCTTTTGGGAAAATCTGAAACCCACGGTCAATAACCTGAAACTGCGTTATAGTTATGGTTTGGTTGGAAACGACAGGATCGGAACAAACGCAGACCGTTTCTTTTATCTGTCGAGGGTGAATATGAACGATACGGGCAGAAGAGGTTACTTCGGAACGAATATGGATCAATACCTGAACGGCGTATCTATTGACAGATATGCAAGCGAGAATATTACCTGGGAAACGGCAACAAAACAGAATTATGCCATTGAACTGGGTTTGTGGAACAAGGTTAATATTATTGCGGAATATTTTACCGAATACCGTAAAAACATCCTGATGGACAGATCGGACATCACTTCTACCATGGGACTGACGGCTCCTGTTCGCGCCAATGTAGGCGAGGCTTCGGGCAAAGGTGTTGACTTGACCATGGACTATCAACAATCGTGGAACAAAGATTTCTGGACGTCGGCGCGGGCTAATTTTACGTATGCCACCAGCAAATATGAAGTGTTTGAAGAACCGGATTATCCCGAATATTGGCGTACCAATGTAGGGCGGTCGTTGCAACAGACTTGGGGATACGTTGCCGAACGCTTGTTTATGGATGACAACGAAGCCCGTAATTCTCCTCCTCAGGAATTTGGAAGCGAATATGGCGGCGGTGATATCAAATACACCGACGTCAACCGAGATGGGAAGATTACGAAAGCCGATATGGTGCCCATGGGTTATCCCACGGTGCCGGAAATCGTTTACGGATTTGGTCTTTCTGCCGGTTATAAAGGTTTTGATGTTTCTTTCTTTTTTCAGGGCGCTGCCCGTGAATCGTTCTGGATCAATGCACCTGCTACCTCTCCTTTCAACGATCAGGCGCAACTGCTCAAAGCATACTCCGACAGTCACTGGAGCGAAACCAACCAAAATATGTACGCTACCTGGCCCCGCCTTAGCCCCACATTGAATAATAATAATATGCCCGGAGCGTATAAATCCAATGGAAATTGGCAATGGGACGATAAAAACAGTTGGTTTATGCGCGACGGTTCGTTTCTTCGTCTCAAACAAGCCGAAATCGGCTATACCATTTCGGGCAAATGGCAGGAAAAATTACATATAGGCAACTGCCGGATTTATTTAAGCGGCACCAACCTGTTGCTGTTCAGTAAATTCAAATTATGGGATGTGGAAATGGCAGGCGAAGGATTGGGATATCCCGTTCAACGGGTATTCAATATCGGTCTGAACCTTACGTTTAATTAATTTAAAATTTTATTCAGATGAAAAAAATAAATATCAATACATTAAAAAATACAGTTAAGACAGTTTGTTGCTGTGTTTGTATGTTGGCGGGCAACGCCTGCAACAACTATTTGGATATAGTACCCGAAGACGGACTTGCCACATTGGACAATGCTTTTGCCATGCGGTCGGAAGCCGAAAAGTATCTATATACCTGTTATTCATACATGCCTAAGGATGGAGATGTAACCTTAGATCCTTCCATACTGGGCGGTGATGAATTATGGTCAACTTACAATTTGAGTTTTCACCTTTTTAGCGATGTGATGTTTCGGATTGCATTAGGGTTACAAAATGCAGCTTCGCCTTTGGCAAATTATTGGACGAGTACGTATCAGGGTTTGCGTGTCTGCAATATTTTTCTGGAAAATGTAGGCGCTGTACCCGATTTACCTTTATGGGAAAGAATACAGTGGGAAGGAGAGGCGAATTTCATCAAAGCCTATTATCATTTTTACCTCTTGCGTATGTATGGTCCGATACCCTTGGTAAAGGAAAATCTTTCGATAGACGCCAAATCGGAAGATATCAGGGTGTCGCGCGATCCGGTGGACGATTGTGTCAACTATATTGTGTCGTTATTGGATACAGCGATGACCCAACTTCCCGACAAGGTAATCAACCCGACAAGGGAACAGGGACGCGCCACCAAACTGATTGCCGCCGCGCTGAAAGCCAAAGTATTGGTTTTTGCCGCCAGCCCGCTGTTCAACGGGAACAACGATCAGGCTACGCTTGCAAATCGGGATGGGACAAAACTGTTCAACCCCAATTCGGATATCAGCAAATGGGAACGGGCAGCGACTGCCTGTAAAGAGGCTTTAGACCTTTGCCCGCCTGAAGTTACACTGTTTAAATACACTTCTGCTACAGTGCTGTCGGATACCATCAAACAGGAGTTGACTATACGGAATACCTTTACCGAAAAGTGGAACAGTGAAATTATCTGGGCAAATACCCAAACCAGAGAGGGGGCATCTTCCGTGCTTCAAAAACAAGCCAGCGCCCCCTTGGATAATAACAG
>JAISJX010000361.1 GCA_031261145.1 Tannerella sp. | reverse complement strand
CTTTCCAAGATGGCAATCACCTTTCCGTTATCATCATATTTTTTTTTCTCAATCGCATCCTCGAAATAAATTTTCTCGTCCTGAAGATACTTATTGTACCGCTCATAGCCAAACATATCCTGCGAAGTACAGTTTGAAATCATTCCGGACAGAACAATCGCGGTGGATATGTAACCGCCTCCATTGTAGCGAAGGTCAAGCACCAATTCGTCAATCGCCGCGGATTTGAAATTGGCGAAAATATCATTCAGTTGCTTTTCGTAACTTCGGCTATTATTGCCATTGTCGGGTGCAAAAAAGTTATAGACGAGATACCCGATTTGTTTACTGTCAATGGTATAAACAGTGTCAAGCAGGATGGGATTTTCCTCGTACACCACCACAGACAGCGAAACCTCTGTTGTGGAAGAGAGGGTTTTGTCATTCGCTATTCCCAGCGTATGCGCCTCGCCTGTTTCGCCAAGTAAAGACCGATAGTTGTCCACCGTTATTTTTTTCTTGTTGATGGTCGAAAAAACATCGCCACGTTTCAATCCGGCTTTTTCAGCAGGCGAGTTGGGCTTGATGTAGGTGATAATCCCAATCACTCTTACGTTGTCCGGTGTAACCAGACTGAAATCATAGCCGGCTTCCTTGGTCACGCCGGAAAAAGAGTTCATCAAATCGACAAAATTCTCTTCAATCCACGAGAATCGGTCTTCCGCCTTATAAAGCAGCGATTCAAAATAATCCTCAGGACTCAGATTTTTGTCCGTTCTGGCAGGAATTTTATCTTCCCACAGATAATATATTTGCATATTTTCGAGAATCCAGTCATTGATTCGATTATTTTCCTTGATTTGCGAATTTTCATCTTTGTGGCAAGCCATCATGGCGACCGTCAAAACGATTATTATCGCCCACATTTCGGTACTTCTTTTCAAGATATTCAACATTTTAGCCTCCTTTTTACTTTTTAAAAAAACACAAAGGTAAAAAAAATAATGATGATTAAGAAAAATATATCTATATTTGTGGCGTTTTTGAAAGAGACAGCGTTGATAGTTAAAAAAGGTAAAATGTACAATAAGTTTTGAGATTGTGCGTTTTGAAGTAAAAACATATTTTAATATAAATGAAGACAGTAAAACGGTTTTTTCTTGGTTTGACAGTAGTTCTTTTCGCATCTTGCGGAGGCGACAGTGAAGACGAACTCATCGGCAACTGGGTTGGAACAAAAGTAGGTGATTTTGGCGGTGCGGCACGCGCTTATGCCAGTACCTTTGTAATTGACAATAAAGGTTATGTTTGCGCAGGAAGGAACGATTACCGCTATCCGGACGGTGGATACGGACGTCGTGATATGTGGGTAGTGACGGTAGAAAAAGATGCGTATGGAGAGAGCAGATGGTCGTGGACTGAAACAGGCGATTCACTGCCTGTCGGCAAAGGACGTCATCAGGCAGTAGGATTTAGCATAAACGGCAAAGGTTATATCGGAACCGGATGGAACGGGGACGAAAACGTTATGAAAGATTTTTTGGAATATGATCCGGCAAAAAGCGGTACTCCTGACGCATGGCGCGAAATTGCACCCCTTCCGGGTGTTGCACGCTACAATGCCACAGCGTTTGTTCTCAACGGAGTGGCTTATGTTATCGGCGGCTACACCAGAGGCGCTGATAAAGAACATTTGCAGGATTTTTGGAAATTTATTCCTCCTTCGGACGGTCAGCCTGACGGCTCTTGGGAGAAAGTGGCTGCTGCACCGGGCAAGAAAAGAAGTTCTGCTGCCGTATTTGTGATTGACGGCTGGGCGTATTATTGCTTAGGAACCAATGCAAGCGGATCGGTGGCTGAATTTCAACGTTTTAACGGGGAAATATGGGAAGATTTACGCCCCATGAAGTCCTATTATGAAGACGATGACTTTGATGATGATTATCTTCGAGATTTGGAACGTACCGATGCTGTCACTTTTACCATGAAAGGAACGGGAACTTCCTACAAAGGTTATATCGCCATGGGCACAAAACAAAGCACATGGGAATATGAACCTCCTATGATGAATGGTAATACACTGATTTCAGGGGATATATGGACGAAAAAAACCGCATTCAAAACCAGACAGGGAGCATTTGCCCTTTCTTTTCCAGATTATGGTGCAGGAGGCGACAATTTAGTGCTGATAGGCGCTGGTATGGAAAGTAATTATTACAGAGAGGATATGTGGATGTTCCAACCTGAAATCGAGAATACAACCAATGACGATTAATCGCCACTGATTTTATAATATTTTGAAAAGCATCTTCTCGGGAAGATGCTTTTTTGTCTAAACACATTGCAATGGAAGAATTTGCGCCATCTCAACTGATAAAAAATGCCGTTATCGTCAACGAAGGCGTAGCGAAAAACGGGACTGTGCTGATTCGCGACGGGAAAATTGCCGATATTTTCGAGGCGGGAATCCCCGAAGAATTGCTGAAAAGCGACGTTGTTCAATACGACGCCGAAGGAAAATATCTTTTGCCCGGCGTGATTG
>JAISJX010000306.1 GCA_031261145.1 Tannerella sp. | reverse complement strand
CTACAATTAACAGGAATTAAAATATAAATTTAAAATGGCAACACAAGGAAATATTGGGGTAACGAGTGAAAATATCTTCCCCGTTATTAAAAAGTTTTTGTATAGTGATCACGAGATTTTTCTCCGTGAGTTGGTTTCAAATGCAATTGATGCTACGCAGAAGTTAAAGACGCTGGCATCGGTGGGCGAGTTTAAAGGCGAATTGGGCGATTTGACCGTTCGTATCCGGATCGAAGACGGTAAATTGATTGTCTCCGACCGTGGCGTTGGTATGACTGCCGAAGAAATTGATAAGTATATCAACCAGATAGCATTCTCCGGCGCGGAAGAGTTTGTCGAAAAGTATAAAAACGATGCGGCGGCGATTATCGGTCATTTCGGACTGGGATTCTATTCTTCGTTTATGGTGGCGAAGAAGGTGGAAATCGTTACACACTCGTGTAAGGAAGGCGCTGTTCCGGTGAAATGGGATTGCGAAGGTTCGCCGGCATACAATCTGGTCGAAACGGAAAAGGCTGACCGTGGAACCGATATCATCCTGTATATTGACGACGAGAATAAGGAATTTCTTGAAAACGATAAAATTACGTCGTTACTTACCAAATACTGCCGGTTCCTGCCGATTCCAATTGCTTTCGGAAAAAAACAGGAGTGGAAAGACGGTAAATATGTTGATACGGAAGAGGATAAGATTATCAACGATACGACGCCTGCATGGGTGCGCAAACCGAGCGAGCTGAAGGACGAAGATTATATCAAATTCTATCACGACCTCTACCCGATGAGCGACGAACCGCTGTTTTGGATTCATCTGAACGTCGATTATCCGTTCAACCTGACGGGAATACTTTATTTCCCGCGTATCAAAAGTAATATAGATTTGCATCGTAACAAGATACAATTGTATAGCAACCAGGTGTTTGTGACGGATTCTGTGGAAGGCATCGTTCCTGAATTTTTAACGTTGCTGCACGGTGTGATGGATTCGCCGGATATCCCGTTGAATGTATCGCGTTCGTACCTGCAAGCAGACCAGAATGTAAAAAAAATCTCGGCGCATATCACCAAAAAAGTGGCCGACCGGCTGGAAGAAATCTTCAAATCCGACCGTCCGCAGTTCGAGGAAAAGTGGGATAGCCTGAAGCTGTTCATCCAGTACGGGATGTTGAGCGAAGAGAAATTCTATGACCGCGCCGTTAAGTTTGATTTACTGAAAGATGTTGATGATAAATATTTTACGTTGGATGAATATCAGACGCTGATTAAGGAAAATCAGACCGATAAGGACGGCACGCTTATCTATTTATACACAACCAGCAAAAATGACCAGTACAGCTATATTCATGCGGCTAAGGATAAGGGTTACAGTGTTTTGGTGATGGATGGACAGTTAGATGTGCATCTCATTGGCCAGTTGGAACAAAAACTTGAAAAGGTGCGCATTGTACGTGTCGATAGCGATACGCCGGACAATCTGATCCGGAAGACAGACAGCAATTCCGTCACGTTGGATGAGGAACAGAAGAATGCGTTGCGCGAAATATTTAAAAGCCAGTTTCCAACCCTCGAAAAGACCGAGTTTAGCGTAACCTTCGAAGCGTTAGGCGAGCAGGTCAATCCGGTGATGCTGACGCAGAGCGAATATATGCGCCGTATGCGCGAAATGTCTGTTATGCAGCCCGGTATGGCATTCTATGGCGAAATGCCGGACGCCTATAACTTAGTGTTGAACACCGACCATCCGTTGGTGAAAAATATCCTGTCAGGCGAAGAGTCCGGTTGCGCCGAAAAGCTGAACCCGATTCTCTCCGACATCAAGGGCTGGGAAGCGCGTCAGGCCGATCTGCGTGATGCACAGAACAAGAAAAAAGACGAAGAAGTAACTTCCGCTGAGAAAGAAGATTTGACGAACACCAACAAGACGTTGGACGAATTGCGCGAACAACGGAACGCCATCTATGCCGAATATGCCTCTGCGAATCCAATTGTAGGGCAATTGATTGATTTGGCTTTGCTTGGCAACGGTTTGCTGAAAGGGGAGTCGTTGAGTCGCTTTATCAAACGGAGCGTTAAGTTGATTGAATAACTAAATCAATCCAAGACCATATTGGCGCAATTTTGCGCCAATATGGCATTTTGGCCAGAAAAAAAGGCGCAGATTAACTTACTATACGCGCAAAGATAGTATCTTTGCGCTGTGTGTTTTTAAGACCACTTTAAAAAATCAAAAAAATGATGGATTTTAAAGAATTATTGAATCTGAATATCAAAGGGAAGGACGTGGAGGTTATTGAAAATCTCCGCCGTTCGACCTGTCCTGTTATTTTATATGGCGCTACGGGTGACGTGGCCGGTCAGATTGCAGAAAAATTAGCAAAAAATGACGTGCGGATTGCGAAAATAGCGTTGGATGAGGATTGTCCGCCCGCAGTAGTCTCAGCTCCTTCTTTATCAGGTGTGGAGACCTGTCCTGTGGCGGAAATCGAACGAAATTTCCCGGCCTGTCATGTGATTATCGGTTTTGTAAAAGGGTATGCCCGTACGGTCGAAATCGCCCGGAAGTTCAGGAATGCCAAATCGGTGGATTACCTGTCTGAAATATTTGACATGGAAGAGATTGAACCCTCTTTCGTTACGGATAACCGGGACATTCTGGAAGATTTTTATGAAAATTTGTCGGATACGTTGTCAAAAGAGGCTTTTGTCGCTTACCTGTTGAGTAAAATCAGTCAGGATATGAAGTATATACCGCCGTTTTTTGATAAGGTGCAATATTTCCCTGCGGGATTTTTCACGCTGACCGATCAGGAATCCTATTTCGATTGTGGAGCTTTTGTCGGCGATACCGTTGCCGATTTCCTGAAAGCAACGGGCGGTTCCTACCGGCATATCTGGGCGGCCGAACCCGATTCATCCAACTATCAGCAATTGACGCGCTACGTCAAGGAACAGCAGTTGTCCGATATAGACCTGATCAACAAGGGAATTTACGGTTACGCCGGACGCCTGCCTTTTCGGGCTGAGGGGAGTATGCTGTCGATGATTTCGGAAAATGCGCAGCAATTCATCGAAGTGGATACCATCGACCATCTCGCCGCCGGTCAGCCGGTTACCTATATTAAAATGGATGTGGAAGGCGCCGAGTTTATGGCCTTGAAAGGCGCCGAAAAGACCATTTTGGCAAACCGTCCCATTCTGGGAATCAGCATCTATCACAAGAAACGGGATTTGATTGATATCCCTGCTTATATCAAACAATTAGCGCCGGAATACAAATTCTATTTCAGAGTGCATAAGAAGTTAGCCATCGACACGGTGATGTATGCCGTAGCGCGGTGACTTAGTCTAATTTCAGCACCGCAAGGAATGCCTTTTGCGGGACTTCGACGGTGCCGATTTGCTTCATCCGTTTTTTGCCTTCTTTCTGTTTCTCTAACAGTTTGCGTTTACGGGAAACGTCGCCGCCGTAGCATTTTGCGGTGACGTCTTTTCGTACGGCTTTCACGGTTTCGCGGGCAATAATCTTTGCTCCGATGGCTGCCTGGATAGCAATGTCAAATTGCTGGCGGGGAATCAACTCTTTCAGTTTCTCGCACATGCGGCGTCCGAACGCTACGCTGTTATCAACATGGGTCAAGGTGGAAAGCGCATCCACCGGTTCGCCGTTCAGCAGAATGTCTAACTTCACCAAGCGCGATTCACGGAAATCATGCAGGTGATAGTCGAACGAGGCGTATCCTTTGGAAATACTTTTCAGTTTGTCGTAGAAATCAATTACAATTTCGCCTAAAGGCAGATCGTAATACACTTCGACGCGGTCGCCGGAGATATATTCCTGTTTGACCAAAACGCCCCGTTTACCCAGACATAATGTCATGATCGGGCCGATATAGGCCGTGTTGGTAATCACAGAGGCGCGAATATAGGGTTCTTCGATGTGGTCAATCATTGTCGGATCGGGCAGTCCGCTCGGATTATGCACTTCCAGAACGTTTCCTTTCTTGTCATAAACTTTGTAAGATACGTTCGGTACGGTTGTGATTACATCCATATTAAATTCGCGGTCAAGGCGTTCCTGCACAATTTCCATGTGCAGCAATCCCAGGAAGCCACAACGGAATCCGAAACCCAGGGCAATCGAACTTTCGGGCTGGAAAGTCAGCGAAGCATCATTCAGTT
>JAISJX010000272.1 GCA_031261145.1 Tannerella sp. | reverse complement strand
AATCCATTTTTCTGTAAAAAACAGGCTGAAATAGCCCCATAAAATAGATAATTGCACTATTTCAGGTAAAGTTTAAGATATTTTCTTCCATCTTTTTTCTTGTTTCCGATTTTTTTTGTACCTTGCTGCGCAAAATTAAAGATAATCAACGAATGAAAAATGAAGAAAGAAAAATTTCATATTGAGTATGTGTTTGACAAGGTATCTAATCATAGCTTGTGGAATCATCTGACTACGCCGGCGGGTCTATCTTCCTGGTTTGCAGACAGTGTCATTATTCACGGTACGAAATACACTTTTACGTGGAACAAAGACCGGGAAGAAGCTGAAATGCTCGCTGCAAAGCAGGAAGTCAGTATTCGCTATCGTTGGCTGAATGACGACGACGAAGGTGAAGAATTCTATTTTGAGTTCATGATTCACAATATTGAATTAACAGGTACTACATCGCTTGAAATCACCGACTTCGCCGAGCCTGATGAGAAAGCGTCCGCCATTGCATTATGGGACTCACAAATAGAGGTTTTGAAGCGCACTTTAGGAATTTAATGTAGTTTCACATCCAAAAAACTGCTTTTTTGCGCTTTTTACACTATTTTTGCGCTCAAACTAAAGGTCGTAATGAAAGTGAAGCGATTATACATTTTCCTTTTGAAGACATTTTTACCGTTGTTCATGATGACTTTCGGTATTGTTTTGTTTATTATCTTGATGCAATTTCTTTGGAAATATGTGGATGAGATGGTAGGCAAGGGGCTTGAAATGAGCGTACTTGGCGAGATGTTTTTCTATACCGCCCTCTCGTTCGTTCCGATGGCGCTGCCATTAGCCATCCTGTTAGCGTCCCTGATGACGTTCGGAAATCTGGGTGAACAATTTGAACTTTTGGCCATGAAAGCGGCCGGAATTTCCTTGCTCCGCATCATGAAACCGATGATTATCTTCCTGCTTTTCGTCGTTGTCGGCGTATTTTATTTCCAAAACAATGTCATTCCCCTTTCGCAGGTGAAAATGTGGACGTTGCTCCATTCCATGAAGCAAAAATCTCCCGAACTCGAAATTGCGGAGAAAACATTCAACAACGAAATCGAAGGATACAACCTCTATGTCACTAAAAAAGACAAAACCGGGCTTTTGATAGACCTTATGATTTACGACTATTCCGGGGGTTTTAACAACGCCACGGTGACGGTCGCCGATTCCGGAAGACTCAAAATGGCAACTGATAAATTGCACATCATTTTTACACTGCACAATGGCGAAACGTTTGAAAATATGCCGATGAAGGATAAAAATCGGAGCATGTCAAACGCAGCTGTTCGCTACCGGACGGAAACGTTCAAAACCAAGGACGTCCTGATACCGTTTGACGCCAACTTCACCCGGCAGGACGAGTCGTCGATGAGAGACAGGTATGTCGGGAAAAACCTGGCTGCCCTTCAACAGTCCATTGATTCCATGTCGGTACGCCTGGATAGCATCAATCAGCTCAATGCCACTCAACTGTACAACTCTTCCTACCGGAAAAGTTTTGGTTATAGCGACAATACCTCTCGCGAGCCGGTGGAAGAAGAAAAACAGAAAGAGGCGCTTGATTTTGATAAACTCTTTCAGGAAAAAAGTGCAAATGTCCGGTTGTCGTTACTCAATCAGGTGAAATCGGTACTCACATCCACGCAAAGCGATTATTCTTTCCGTGATCTGTCATCCACGTACGAAGAAAAAGAGTTGCGCCGTCATTACGCGGAGAAGCATACAAAATTCGCGCTTTCTTTCGCTTGCCTTATCTTCTTTTTTATCGGGGCGCCTCTCGGAGCCATTATCCGGAAAGGCGGTTTGGGGATGCCGGTTGTTATCTCCGTCCTGCTGTTTATTTTTTATTATGTCATTAACAATATAGGTACAAAAATGGCAGTCAATGGTATATGGCAACCCTGGCAGGGCATGTGGCTCAGTTCCGCCGTATTACTTCCGATGGGCGTCTTTCTGACATACAAAGCGACCAATGATTCCGTAATCTTTAACGCCGATACGTATATCGACGTGTTTAAAAAGCTGATAGGCAAACGAATCACTCGTAATATTGAGAAAAAAGAATTGATTCTGTTCAATTTGGATTATACGGAATTTGCCCGCCGGATCAGCGAACTGAACGAACTAAGCGCTACTTTTTTAGAGAAAAGCAAGCGGCGGATGCCTTATTTCGCTTTTTGGAAACAAGGAGGTAGAGACCGTGATACAGAAATGCTTTCGATTGAATTGGAAAAATTGGTGGAAGAAGGAAATAACTCCGAACAAAACCTGGTACTGAATAAATTAATGGATTATCCTGTCCTGAACCGCTACCGGATGGTCAATTTCGCCATCAGCGAAACGGCAGGTTTGCTTATCGCCTGTTTGTTGCCCGTCGGGCTGTTTATTTATGGCGTTGATTTCTATCGCCGAAAAATGTTACTGCAGGACGTCCGAACCATTCAGCAGGTGAACG
This sequence comes from Tannerella sp., assembly GCA_031261145.1. The sequence continues at coordinate 7,211 of JAISJX010000272.1, read as the reverse complement.
GCGAGTTGTTGAGTATAATAGATAAAGAATTATGAATCGTAATAATAAAAATATGAATCAGTTAAATACAATCGAAGAAGCGATTGTCGATTTTCGGGAAGGAAAATTCCTGATTGTTGTGGACGATGAAGATCGTGAAAACGAAGGTGATTTTATCATTTCTGCCGAAAAGATTACGCCCGAGAAAGTCAATTTCATGCTGACGAACGGGCGCGGCGTATTGTGCGTACCCATCACAGAAGAACGTTGCATGGAGTTACAATTGGATATGCAGGTCTCCTACAATACCTCGTTACTCGAAACGCCGTTCACCGTCACCGTAGATAAAATAGGCAGCGGGTGCACCACCGGCGTGTCGATGTATGACCGTGCGCAAACCATTCTGGCCTTGGCGAATCCCGATACGAAACCCGCAGATTTGGGGCGTCCCGGACATGTGAATCCTCTTCGCGCCCGTTCCCGCGGCGTCTTGCGTCGCGCCGGACATACGGAGGCGACCGTCGATATGGCGCGCCTGGCCGGACTGCATCCCGCCGGCGCTCTGATTGAAATTATCAACGAAGACGGCACCATGGCGCGCCTGCCGCAGTTATGGGAGATTTCAAAAAAATATGGAATTAAAATCATCACGATACGCGACTTGATCGCCTATCGCCTGCAAACCGAATCGTTAGTTGAGAAAGGCGAAGAAGTGAATATGCCGACGGAATACGGTCATTTCCGCCTGATTCCTTTCCTCCAGAAAAGTACCGGCCAGGAACATGTCGTTTTGATCAAGGGCGAAATCAAAAAAGATCAGCCCGTCCTCGTGCGCGTACATTCTTCATGTATTACCGGCGATGTGTTCGGTTCGTTGCGCTGCGAATGTGGCGAGCAACTGCACAAGGCCATGCAGGTGATAGAACAGGAAGGACAAGGCGTTGTCCTTTACCTCAATCAGGAAGGGCGTGGTATCGGGCTGATGGAGAAGATGAAAGCCTACAAACTACAGGAAAAAGGGCTGGATACCGTGGACGCCAATCTGTGTCTCGGACACGATGCCGATGAACGCGATTATGGCGTGGGCGCTCAGATTCTCCGCCAAATCGGCGTAACACGCATGCGGCTGATGACCAATAATCCGCTCAAGCGTGTCGGCCTCGAAGCCTTCGGCTTGGAAATCGTGGAAAATATCCCGCTGGAAATTACGCCCAACCCTCATAATGAGTTTTATATGAAAACCAAAAAAGAACGGATGGGGCATGATCTTCATAATATCAAGTAAAAATCATGGATATAAATCCGTGAAAATCGTTGCGCAATAGTCGGCGATTTGTTACTTTTGTACTCGGAAAACTAACATAAAAAAAACAGCAAATGGCACAGGTATCTAAACGTATTGCAAGTTTATCGCCGTCCGAAACACTGGCGATGTCACAAAAAAGTAGTGAGCTTCAGGCTCAAGGGATTGATATTATCAATCTCAGTGTAGGGGAACCCGATTTTTTCACCCCCGATCATATCAAAGCCGCCGCCAAAAAAGCAATTGACGACAACTTCTCATTCTATTCGCCCGTTCCGGGATATATGGATTTACGGAAAGCGATTGTTGAAAAGCTGAAAAAAGAAAACGGTCTGGACTACACAACCGACCAGATTATCGTTTCCAACGGAGCGAAACAATCCGTCTGCAACGCGATTCTCTGCATCGTTGATCCGGGAGATGAGGTCATTGTACCTGCACCTTACTGGGTGAGCTATGTGGAAATGGTCAAGTTGGCCGAAGGAACGAACGTGGTTGTTTCAGCCGGTATCGAACAGGATTTCAAGATTACGCCCGAACAACTCGAAGCCGCTATCACGCCCAAAACAAAAGCGTTGATTCTCTGCTCCCCCTCCAATCCGACGGGAAGCGTTTACAGCAAAGATGAATTGCAGGGATTGGCGCGCGTATTGGCCAACTATCCGAATATCATTGTATTGTCCGATGAAATTTACGAACACATCAGTTATGTGGGCAAACACGAAAGTATCGCCCAATTTCCCGAAATCAAAGACCGCGTAGTCGTTATCAACGGAGTGTCCAAAGCTTATGCAATGACCGGCTGGCGTGTAGGATTCATCGCTGCACCGCTATGGATTGCCAAGGCGTCCAATAAGTTACAGGGGCAATATACCTCCGGGGCCAGTTCGATTGCCCAAAAAGCATCCACGGCAGCTTTTGCCGGCGACCAGCGTTGCGTAGAGGAGATGCGTCAGGCATTCCTGCGCCGCCGCGACTTAGGCGTCCGACTGCTCAAAGAGATTCCGAACGTGAAAGTGAATGTGCCACAGGGCGCTTTCTACCTTTTCCCCGAAGTGGATGCTTATTTTGGAAAAAGCGCCGGTGACTATCAGGTGAAGGATGTTGGCGATTTGGCGATGTACCTGTTGGAAGTCGGACACGTTGCCACTGTGGGTGGAGCCGCTTTCGGAGCGCCTACGTGTCTCCGTTTGTCTTATGCCACCTCGGACGAAAAATTAGCCGAAGCTATCCGGCGTATTCAAGAAGCCTTAGCGCAATTAAGTTAAAAAAAACATCGTTTTTTTAACATTCAAATTGTTTTTTTTCAAAAGTTTCGCAAAATGAAAAAGGTTTTTATGGTATTAATGGCTACAGCGGTGATATCGTTGGTAGCATGTGGAGGTAAAAAAGGGGAGAGCAACGAAGGTAAGGCAGAAGAACCGGCCGCTAAAACCGAAACAGTTGCAACAAGTAGTAGTGCAGTGGATAAGTACATCCGTTTGGCTGACGAAGCTATTTCATTGACTAAAAAAGTACAGGCAGGCGACTTATCCGTTAGTGATCGTGTTGCGGAAATTGCTCAGGAACTTGCTGATTTGAGCGAAGAACTTCAAAAAGAAGTCGCAAGTTCGCCCGTAGCGGCTAAAAAATACCAGGAATATTCGGAGAAAATAGCTGCTGACGCTGCCGCTCAGTGATAACGAAGCAAAGTTACTTGACAACTAAAAAAAAGGTCAACACGTCGTCGGTATCGGTTGCGTAATCGCCGCCGCCGAATTGTTACTTACAACTACAAAAAAGGTCAACCTCCATTGGGATTGACCTTTTTTGTATAATACCCTGGTATTGTTCCAAATGAATATTGGATTCGTTACCCAAGGCAATATGTCAGTAGAAACCGTAGGGACGGCATGCACATGTCATCCCTGACGGAATTCAACTTCGGTGGAGTGAGATATTCCTACTAATACCTTGTCTCTGAAGGGACCATGTTTTATTTTCCAAAGTAACGTTTGAAAAGCCCTTCAAAACCTCTTCCGTGACGAGCTTCGTCTTTTGCCATTTCATGAACCGTGTCATGGATAGCGTCCAGATTCAACTCTTTCGCACGTTTCGCAATACGCATTTTGTCGGCGTTTGCTCCGCTTTCCGCGTTCATTCGTTTTTCCAGATTTGTTTTCGTGTCCCAAACGACTTCGCCCAACAACTCTGCAAATTTGGAAGCATGTTCCGCTTCTTCCCAGGCATAACGCTTAAACGCCTCTGCTATTTCGGGGTAACCTTCGCGGTCAGCCTGACGACTCATCGCCAGATACATGCCTACTTCCGTGCTCTCCCCCATAAAATGAGCATTCAGGTCTTTGATCATTTCATCGTCACAGCCTTTTGCGATACCGATTTCATGCTCTGTCACAAACGACAGCGCTGCATTTTCATTTAACTCTTTGAACTTGCTGGCCGGTTGTCCACATTGAGGACATTTTTCGGGAGCAGAATCACCTTCATGTACATAACCACATACGGTACAAATAAATTTCTTTTTCATAATCACTTCTTTTACTAATTAAACTACTTATTATTAATTCTTTATATTTGAATTACTTTTGCACGCCTTACAAATACCTTTCACATTCACCGATATATCTTCGACGGTAAAATCCCTCTTCTGGCATAAGATTTGCCTTACTTCGGGAAAGGGAACATCGACAATACAACCGCACTTCTTGCAGCGAAAATGAGCATGTGGCTCCATCGTGCCGTCAAACCGTACATTTCGCTCATCAATATCAAGTTGAACGGCTACTCCTTGCTCCACAAAAAGATTGAGCGTATTGTAAACCGTTGTCTTAGAGAGCGTCGGTATTTGAGGTAGCAACTTTCTATAGACCTCATCCACCGTCGGATGCGTACGATACTTCAATAAATAGGACATGATGGCCGCCCGCTGAACGGATGGTTTGATGCCGTGTTCTGATAAATATTGAAATGTTGATACCATATTTGTAATTATTACAATTTTAAATTCGATACAAAATTAGAATAATTGCATTTACGATCCAAGTGTTTTTGCATATTTCTTTCATTGAAAAGCGTTAAAAAAACAAAAACAAGGAGACTATGATGCATTATATGTTGTAAATCAGATAAATGAATGATATCAGTAAAGGTAAAGAAATCCGCTCAGGTAATTTCCGGAATTTCTACTGGATTTTCAGGTCAAATTAAAAACATAAATTGCCATCGGATACAAGCGCTGAACTTGCACCCGATAGAAACAATTGTTGAACAGAGATTTAATAGGAAGAAATCTACAGGAGATTTTCTATTTTCTCAACGTAAGCGCGTTTATGGGTATTACCGACTTGTTTATCGACAACTTTTCCATCTTTAATAAACAGAACGGTGGGGATATTCCGGATACCGAATTGAGCGACTACGTCACTGCTTTCGTCCACATTTAATTTGCCGACAATAACCCGTCCTTCATATTCGGACGCCAACTCGTCAATAATTGGACCTACCATCCGGCAGGGACCGCACCACTCAGCCCAGAAGTCTATCACAATCGGCTTACCTTCACTTAATAACTCATTAAAATTCTCGTCAGTAACTGTTCGTATCATACCAAATCCATTTGCAATTTTTCATGTCAAAGGTACAAAATATTTTGTTAAAGCCATTCTTGATAAATTCAAAATTCAAACAATTTGGATTAAAATTACAGGAAAATTGGAGCCGCTTTTTCGCGTCATCCCGCTATATTCCTACTCAAATCCCCTCTGACTGCTTTTCTGATTTTCGGCTTATTTAGAATCAGTCTAAATTTAGACTGATTCTAAATAAGCTCCTCTCACTTATTTATTGTAAAATCTATATTATCAGATTCATTGATGTAATCTATCAAATCTTGCGTAACATTGAGGCGAATGCTTCTCGATAAAAAATTCAGATACACATGGTGTTCGCCATCCATCACTTTAAAATACAATTGTGTCTTTCCCGGATTGTTTTTGATAAAGACGGACAGTTCATTGATGGTTCGTTCATCCAAATCGTTTATAGACAGGGTAATATTCATCTTTTCTATCATGTCGTCTTTCACATCCTGCAACAACTGAATGGAGCGAATCTTAAATTCCAGTTCGTTCTCATTCCACTGCCGGGGCTGTACGGTCGCTCGTATCAATAGATACATGCCTAATTTACAGAGTTTACCGTAGTCAAAATAGTCATTTCCGAATAATGGAAGTTCTCCGCTTCCCGTAAAGTCTTCTATCTTAACAAACAAGAACGGTTTTCCATTTTTGCTGATTCGTTCCCGGACATCCGTTACGATACCGCCCATGAGCAACTCTTTGCCCCTCAACTCTTCCCTGTCATTACCGAAGTTGCCCATGCCGAGGTTGCAGACGTAGGTCAGGAGGGTTCGGTATTCATCAAGAGGATGGGCAGAGAGGTAAATCCCGATCAACTCTCTTTCTTTGTTTAGACGCTCTAAATCAGACCATTTTTCGCAATTATAGGGGATGGGCTTGGATATTTCGACGCTTTCTTCATCACCGAAGAGCGAATTGGCAACCGTTTTCTTATCTAACTGATATTTATTACCGTAACGTATCAGAATCTCCGAGAAAGATTCCCCTTTTTCGTTGGGCGTGACAAAAGGCTCACGCCTGACATTCAGATTGTCAAATCCGCCGGCCAATGCCAGCGCTTCAATAGCCCTTCGGTTACAGACGGACAGGTTGATACGCTCTACAAAATTATAGATATCTCTGAACGGGCCGTTTTTAGTCCGTTCCTGCAAGATATTTTCGACGGCGCTTTCGCCCACGCCTTTGATGGCGTTTAGTCCGAAACGGATATCGCCCTGTTTATTTACACCGAATTTTTGCCCCGATTCATTGACATCAGGGCCTAAAACCTGAATTCCCATGCCTTTACATTCTTCCATTCCTTTGATCACATCTTTGATGTTTGAATGGTTGCGGCTCAGGACGGCGGCCATATATTCTGAAGGATAATTTGCTTTCAGATAGGCTGTTTGATAGGCTACCCACGAATAACAGGTGGCATGGCTTTTGTTAAAGGCGTAGGACGCGAATTTTTCCCAGTCTCTCCATATTTTTTCGAGCACAGTTTTGTCGTGTCCGTTGCTTTCGCCGCCGATGATAAACTTTTCTTTTAATTCATTCATCTTGTCTATCATCTTTTTACCCATTGCTTTACGCAACGTGTCACTCTGGCCGCGAGTGAATCCGGCTAAAAGGCGGGAAAGAAGCATGACCTGTTCCTGATAGACTGTAATCCCGTAAGTATCTTCTAAATAACGTTCCATCACGGGAATATCGTACGAAATTTCTTCTTCCCCGTGTTTACGGGCGATAAAAGAAGGAATGTAATCCATCGGCCCGGGACGGTAGAGTGCGTTCATGGCTATCAGGTCTTCAAACTTAGAGGGTTTCAGTTCTTTCAGGTACTTTTGCATACCGGCCGACTCAAACTGGAAAACACCGGTCGTTTTGCCGTCACAAAATAGTTTGTATGTCTTTTTGTCGTCGAGCGCTATCTTGTTTATATCCAATTGTTCACCTCTTGTATGCGCAATATTTTCGACTGCTTCCGTGATGATCGAGAGGTTTTTCAGCCCCAGAAAGTCCATTTTGATTAACCCCGTTTCTTCGATAACAGAACCCTCATACTGGGTAACGAGCATCATCTCGCCCGTTTCTTTATCTTCCGCCACGCTAACCGGAACAATATCAGATATATCTTGTCGTCCGATAATGATTCCGCAAGCATGTACGCCGGTATTGCGGACGTTTCCTTCTAATTTTTGGGCGTATTTTAAAATGCTGCGTAACAGTGGGTCAGCGCCGTTGGCGGCCTCTTTCAGTTCCGGCACAGATTCAATGGCATTTTTCAGCGTCAGTTTTTGGTCGGGAAG